>CBCSVZ010000162.1:0-3532 GCA_965143695.1 uncultured Oscillospiraceae bacterium | reverse complement strand
CTTTTATAAAAAGCATTGGTTCAACAGTGTGGAAGAAAGGATTCAGCAGAGATGAGAAACACGGAGAAGAAACGGTATATCAATCCCCTGTTCTGGCAGCACGGGGAAGATGAAAGCATTTTACGCGAAGAAATCAGAGAAATGAAGAGTCGCGATATTAACGACTTTATTATGGAAGCCCGTCCCCATAAGGACTATCTGGGGGAAGGCTGGTTCCGGGACATTCGGATTGCGGTGGACGAGGCAGAAAAGCTGGATATGCATGTCTGGATTTTTGATGACGGGGACTATCCTTCCGGCAAAGCGAACGGGGAACTTGCCAGAAAGTATCCGGAAGCTTTAAAAAAATATCTTTGTGAGTCTCATATTGATGTAATAGGTCCGCTTCCCCATGCCCACTTTCTGGTGGGGGATTTCGTCCGGCCGGGAGAGCAGCTGTTTCGCGTTATCGTGGGGAAACGTCAAAATCATGACGGTAAAATAGTACCGGGGACGCTGAGAGATATTACGGAGCTTTGCGAAGACGGCCGCCTCTATTATGCGGTTCCGGAAGGGGATTACCGAATTTTCATTATTAAAATTTCGCCCTACGGTAAAGAGGTGCATACCTCAGAACATCTGAATCCCCTTTCTGCCGAAGCGGTAGATCGGTATATAGAGCTCGTATATGAGAAGCACTACCGCCAGTTAGGAGAATATTTCGGCGGCCGCATTTCCGGATTCTTCACAGATGAACCGAGGTTTGGAAATACGGTCGGTTATGACTCTAAAATAGGACGCTGCCCCGATATGCCGCCTCCGTATACGGAGGGGCTTTTGGAAGAACTGTCAAAATCTCCCTTAGGGGATTTTACGGCATACCTGCCCTGCCTTTGGTATGACTGCGGCGACATTTCCTGTGATGCCCGCTATGTATATATGGATACGGTCAGCCGCCTGTTTAACAAAAATTATCTCGGACGGGTGGGGGACTGGTGCAGAAAACACGGCGTGAAGCTGATCGGACATGTTGTGGAGGAGAACGGCGCCCACTCCCGTCTTGGATACGGTGCGGCCCATTATTTCCGCGCCATGGAAGGCCTTGATGCATCCGGCATCGATATTGTCAACAACCTGTACTTTGAACGGACAGAGGGCACCTACTTAACAGAATTCAACAATTACGACTGTGACTTCAATCATTTCGGCCTGCCTAAAATGGCATCCTCTGCCGCGCATCTGGATGCGAAAAAAAACGGCGTTGCGGTTTGCGAAGCCTATGGGGCCTACGGTTGGGCAGAGGGCCTGAAATTGATGAAATGGATCACGGATATCCTGATGGTGCGCGGCGTCAACTACATTATTCCCCATGCTTTTTCTCCGGCACCGTTCCCGGATCCGGATTGTCCGCCGCATTTTTATGCCCGGGGAAAGAATCCCCAGTGGAGAAATTTTGATATCCTGTCAGATTATATCAACCGAAGCTGTGCCCTGATAACGGGCGGGGAACATGTTGCGCCTGCTGCCGTTTTGTATCATGCAGAAGCAGAATGGGGTGGGGAATGCGAACCCTTTGAAAAAACGGTTAAAATGCTCACAGAGAACCAGATCGACTGCGATGTGATTCCGGCGGATAAGCTCCTGTGCGGGGGTACCCGGGTGATAAAGAACTGCCTGCATGCAGAAAAGGAAGCTTACCGTGTCCTTCTGATTCCGTATTCTGAGAACCTTCCCCAAGAGCTTGCAGAGAAGCTCTGGAACTTCCGTAACAGCGGACTGCCGGTTATCTTGTTGGACCGACTTCCGCGGCGTACCTATTTCGGCGCGTCTTTTTCCTATGACTTTGAAGTGGTGGCCAAAAAGGACCTGTGCGCGGTGCTGAAAAGCAGAGACCTTTGCGATATTGAGGTCAGCCATCCGGATAAAGATCTTGCCTATTACCATTACAGACAGGATGGAGAAAACCGGTACTTTTTTATCAACCAGAGTACCGGACGGAAAATAAGTGTCTGCGCACGGTTTCCGGAATGTGAGAAGCCGGTTCTGTATTCTTCCTTAGAAGACGTGTATTATGCGGTACAGGGGGTAAAATCAGGCGATTGGACAGAGGTCACTTTTACATTGGAGCCCTTCGAGACGGTATTTGTCCTGTTCAGCAAGGAGCAGTATCCGTGTCTGTGTAAAAAAACAGAGGGAGATTACCGGAACAGCACGGTGATTGACGGTAACTGGGAAATCCGTATGGCAGCCTTTGACGCGCCGGAGCATTTTCAAACCGTACCGGTACATACGCTCTGTGATTTATCCGGACCGGAGTTTTATCCGGACTTTTCCGGAACGGTTCGCTATCAGATTGCTTTTGAAGCAGAGACAGACGGAGATGCGCTTCTGTCCCTTGGAGACCTTTATGAGAGCGCAGTCGTCCGTATTAACGGACAAGAAGTAAAACGGCTGATTGCACCGCCGTATAAAGCGGCAATCCTTCCCGGTATTTTACGAAAAGGGCAAAATGTATTGACTGTGGATGTGATCAATACCCTGGTAAAGGCAGAGCATCATAATCCTTTTGACCGCCATTTCCCGCAGGAACCCACCGGGCTGTTGGGAGAGGTACGGCTGTATTATTGATATACAGGGAATCTCCTGTTGTAAAAACGAAAACAGCGAGCCAACCGTTTCTGATTGACTCGCTGTTTTTTATTGCATTTCACTCGGTTTTGCATGATCTCTCAAAGAGATTACGCACGCTGCCGCACATTAGATAGCGCGGTTTACTTTACCGGATCTTAAACAGGAGGTACATACATGAGCATATCTGGGAGTACCCTTGTCTAATATCTTAACCCTTCTTACATTGGTTTTCCAGCTTCTCTTTGCGCGTCTGCTGACCTGAGAACGAGTAATGCTTATGTGACGGCCATGCAACATGTCTCTGTCACAAATCTCACATCTTGCCATTTACAACACCTCCCTGATGAATTTCTAAACAGCGAAGGTCATTATACTACAATCAATAGCAAGATTGCAAGAGGAATTTTCAAAAAAATATTTTTGACTTTAACTGACTTTAACTATTGACAAGGAAAGAATATGGGTGTATATTACATACAGTTGTTAGCACTCCAAATAAAAGAGTGCTAACAACACCCCCTGAGAAGCATCTGTATGGGGGATCCTGAAGTAAGTGAGGTGAGACAGCATGAGCGGCAACAGCAGCGGCCCGGGAAAATTTGATAACAAAAATATGGATGAAAGAAAGCTTATCATATTGAAGGCCATTATCGAAGATTATGTTACCAGTGCGGAACCTGTGGGTTCCAGGACGATCGCCAAAAAAAGTGAAATGGGTCTCAGTCCGGCAACCATCCGAAATGAAATGGCTGATTTAGAGGAAATGGGTTACCTTACACAGCCCCATACTTCTGCGGGAAGAATTCCGTCGGATAAAGGCTACCGAGCTTATGTGAATGAGATCCTCAATATCAGACATGCGGATCTGGAGGAACTTCATAAGTTTCAGGAATATCTTGAAAATAAAATCAATGAGTTCCAT
>CBCSVZ010000161.1:0-3550 GCA_965143695.1 uncultured Oscillospiraceae bacterium | reverse complement strand
GTTCCGGACGTGTGGGACAGCATCATAAGCGATGCAGACAGTCCCCTGTGCCACATCAGTCATGAGGAACTGAACCTGAATTCCTCAGAGCTCATCTATTCCGACGAGGACAGGGAGAAGGCCCTGGAAGCGAAAGCTGACACCCAGAAGCGCAGAAAGCGCCGTATCATTGTAACGGCTGTGATTGCGGCAGTAATTATTGTGGCAAATCTCACTGTACTGCTGGTAACCAATATTCTCAAAAACGGGGAAAGTACCGGCGACATGTCCATACAGTTCGGAAACCGTATGGCAATTGCCTGTATCGGAGAAGAGACATTTTACCAGAATACCCGGGAGGACAATGAACTATGGGTATACAATGCTGCGGAACACAAGTCCCGTATGCTCCTGTCGGATCCGATCAAAGAGCTGATCAGCGACGGGAACAGACTGTACTACAGGAATCTCTCTGACGGCTATATCTATACCGTAAGGCCTGACGGCTCCGATAAAAAAAAGCTTACGGAAACGCCCGGTACCTGTCTTACACTTCGGGAAGGCAGAATCTACTTCTCCACCGCCTCCGGTATCAGCAGCATCAGGACTGACGGTTCTGATGAACAGGTGTATCTTTCCATTGATATGCATTCCGAGGATATGTCCTATTTTTCAGGCATGGGACTGGACGCTTACCGGTATCTGATGAGGTTCTCCCCTGACGGGATCCTGCACTTCTCCGCAGGCGCCGGCAAAGGGATCTACTATGTAGAAAGCTTCGGTGAAAAGACAGGACTGGAGCTCGTATATTCCGATGAGGCCTATACCTTTGAAATCACCGGAGATTCCATCTACTTCGACGTAAAAACATATGACGAGAAAAACAAGGCTTCCATACAGCTTTACAAACTGGACAGGGAATCACGGATCTTCAGCCCCATAGAAGGTTTTCTTCTGGGCACGGGAGCTTTCTGTATAGAAAACGGCACCGTTTATTTTGACGGATGCGTAAACGGAGAATACGGAATCTTTGCCTGTTCGCCGGAAGAGAAGGCTTCTCCTGTAAAGCTCAGCGATTTACGGGCGTCCGATCTGTATCTCGACGGCAACAGACTCTATGCATACTATCCCGGCAGCAATCAGGCTCCCGGCGCCTATTTAAACATGTTGGAGCTTTCGGAAAACGGCACGTCCGTTCAAAATACAATTACGGTTTTTGATTAGAAGGAGCAATGTAAAATGAAAGGTCTTGCAATTATCAACCCCTCCTCCGGCAAACAGGTTCTGCAGCGCAGCGCACTTGACGCCATCAACATGATATTAGCTACGGGCGTTGCCGAGGAAATACATTTATTTTACACCCGGAAGAAGGACGACGCCACACATAGAGCCGCCGCAATCAAAGAAGGTGAATACGGCTTTGTAATGGCCGTAGGAGGCGACGGAACCGTAAATGAAGTCGTAAACGGATTGATCCAAAGTCACACGATGACCCCGCTGGTTATTATCGGGGCCGGTACGACCAATGACTTTGCTGTTGCCATGGAGCTTCCCAAACGCCCTGCGGACATCTGCGAAATGATAAAGAACATGTATACGGTGAAAGCCGATGTGGGTAAAATGAACAATAAATACTTTCTGAATGTTGCGGCAGGCGGCCTTCTCTCTGAGGTCGCTCACAAGGTAACCTCAGATTTAAAGACCTCCTTCGGCAAGCTTGCATACTATATTGCGGGTATGAAAGATCTGTCCTCTCTGAAGCTGGACACTGTTCCCCTGAAATTTGAGTTGGATAACGGTGAAACTTTTACAAACGATGTCTTCCTGTTTGTTATTGCAAATACCCGAAGTGTAGGCGGTTTCAGCCGTATTGCGCCAAAGGCCATGATCAATGACGGAAAATTTGATCTGTGTATTATAAAAAAGGTGGAGCCTCTGGACGTGATTCCCCTGGCTCTGAAGATCCAGGCCGGGAACCATCTGAACAGCCCTCTGATAGGCTATTATCAGTCTTCCTCTATAAGAATAACGCCGATGTCACCGGAGGCTGAAAATTTCCCCGTGGATTACGACGGGGAGAACGGCGGCACCGTCCCCATTGACATTACGACCTACAAGGAAGCCATCAATCTGATTGTTCCCACCGAGAACCTGCGTCTGGTGATCAAAGCGTCGGAGCCTGCTGAGGAAGAAGCATTTGAGGGGATTTCATATTAAATAGTCGCTTACATCGTTAAAATCGAACCCTCTGTGCATAGCCATATTCAAGCCGTTGGAAATGGCATTTGCCATTCTCTCAATGGCCATATCGATATTCTTCGGTGTCACAATATTGTCCGCGCCGCAGGTCTTACCCATGTTCTCCTCCAGTTCCCGGTGCATTTTGTCTCCCGTAGCCTCTTCAATAAGATCTCTGGCCAGAGTCATAGCATCCACAACCGTAGGCACTCCTATGGAAATCACCGGAATGCCCAGGGTGTCACGGGACAGCTCCATTCTCCGGTTTCCTATGCCGGAACCCGGTACAATCCCCGTATCCGCGATCTGCACTGTGGTATTGATTCGTGAGGTTTTTCGGGCAGCCAATGCATCAATGGCAAAAAGGATGTCCGGTCTGATTTTTTCTGCCAGCCCCTGAATAATTTCACCGGTCTCTATTCCCGTAATACCTAAAACGCCGGGCGCAATAGCACATACATTGCCCAGTCTCTCGTCAAGCTCCCCCGCTATCTCCGGATTCTGTCTCACATGCCTTGTAACGACAATTTTCTCCACCACCTTCGGGCCCAATGCATCGGGAGTAATATATCGGTTTCCCAGTCCCACCGCCATGATCACAGGCTGCCCTTTCAGCTTCTCCATATACAGAAGCACCTCATCCCTGACTGCCACGGCTACTTCCTTATGGATTTCAAGTGTATTTAGTTCCCCCTCTTTCAGTTCCACTGTAACATACCTTCCCTTTTTCTTTCCCATTGCTTTTTCGGCCTCATCAGTAAGGATCTCGATCCTTGTAATTTCTGTATTACTGAAATCCTTTGTCTCCAGGCGAACCCCCTCCGGTAATCTGTCCTTCCCCAGCATCTCTCCTGCCTCAATGGCCAGGTCTGTTCTTATTTCCACTGTCCCTCAGCTCCTCTTTCCGGTAAAATTTCATATAAATTTATTATGTTCCTGTTCTTGCATTTGTATTCTTTTCATGTTAAAATGGTTGCTGTGCCTTTTGGGCACCCTAAATTATTCGGGAGGTGAATGTTTTGCCTAATATTAAATCTGCTAAGAAGAGAGTACTGATCACAGAGAAGAAGAACAGTAAGAACGCATCTCAGAAATCCGCACTCAGAACTTCTATAAAGAAAGCAAGAGTTGCTGTAGAAGCAAAAGACGAAAATGCCGCCGCTGCAGTAAAGACAGCAGCGATTGATTTGGATAAGGCTGCTTCGAAAGGTCTTATACACAAAAATACCGCAGCCAGCAAGAAGGCCAGACTGGCCAAGGCTTTGAATAAGGCTCAGTAATAATCTTTTGGTTTTGCGCAAAATCAAAAAAGAAAAAGCATCTCAACTTTTTG
>CBCSVZ010000160.1:0-3561 GCA_965143695.1 uncultured Oscillospiraceae bacterium | reverse complement strand
GCAGATACCGTCGCAGTCATAGTCTCCGAATACGGTCACATGCTCTCCTGCTTCACAGGCGTCTATAATGCGCTGGACAGCCGCTTCCATATCCTCGAAAAGATAGGGGTCGTGAAAATCCTGTATGGAGGGAGTAAAATATTCTTCTGCCTGTTGGGCGGTATCAATCTCCCTCTTCACAAGGGTCTCCGCCAGAAAAGAAGGCAGCTTCGCCTCCTCTGCCAGACGCCTCGCCGTTTCCCGATCCTCTTCCTTTATAAATGCTCTTACTGTCCATCTTTTGTCAAACATGCCGGATAAATACCCTTCTTCGATCAATATCTCTTTCTATTTTTCCGTCAACCGTTAAGAAACACAAAAAGACTCGAAGCATCGAGTCTTTAAGTACCAAATTATCAAGAATATGTATCCTTATCTGTATTTGCGTTTTCTTGCAGCCTCGGACTTCTTCTTTCTCTTTACGCTTGGTTTCTCATAATGTTCTCTCTTTCTTACTTCAGCAAGAACACCTGATTTAGCGCAGGAACGCTTGAATCTCTTAAGAGCACTCTCCAGCGATTCATTTTCCTTTAATCTAATCTCTGACATTACATTCCCTCCCTCCGAGCGGTACGGTTGATAACGTCTTTCTGCGTTCCGCCGCCTCAGGCGACTGAATACACCAGCAACATCAACTATAACGAATAACCAAAATCTAAAATTTAAGTTTGCTAACAAACTAACGGGATAATTATACAACAAGTGTAAAATCAAAGTCAATACGCAGAATAGAAAAAATATGCGATTTTCTGTATTAGAAAAAATACGTGAGGATCAGGCCCGCCGTTAAGAACGGTACCAACGGCACACTCCCTTTCAGGGAGCGAAACCGAAAGATGCCTGCCGCGGCTGCCAAAACACACCCCAACAGCATTCCCAGCGCAAGACTGAATATGTCTAACAGAAACGAAGAAGCCAGCAGCAGCTTCACATCTCCCATACCGATCCCCCGGCGAAAAAGCGCTTTCATCAAGAGCAGCAAAAGCAGGACTGCCAACACATTGATAATTCGCCATTTTACCGCCCCGGACGAAGCTGCCGTGTTGATACAACCCAGGCCTGCAATGGCCAGACAGACGGTATTGGGCACTACTCTGCTTTTGATATCACTTACTGCCGCAAGGGATAGCAGTATGGCAAAAGTAGCCGTCTCCGGCGCCAATACACACAAGAAAGCCGCCCAGAGACCCAAAAACCTGCCCCAGTGAATTTCTTTCATCAAGCTCTGTATTTCTATGAATTCGGACACAATACTCCCTCCTATTTACATATGTACATATTTCATACAGTTGCTGCAAACAGAATGGAATTGTGTGAATATGATACCCCCGGCGAAGCAGAATGTCAAGAAAGCAGAGGGGCATTGCGGCCAATCAGTTGATTTCTAAATTTTTGAGTTGTGATCTTGTATGCGCTCTTTCTGCTCCTTTTTCAAACGCGCCTTAGCTTCTTCAATTGTTTCGCCCTCTTTGGTCAGATAGCGGTCAACGAAACCGTCTTCAATTTTCGTATATCCTTCCACAACGGTGTCACTTATTTTCCTGAAGCCCTGTGTAACTTTTTCTGCAATTTTCTCATTTGCTTTTACAATTTTTGATTTTGCCATTTCTTTTTCCTCCTAATATTCCTATCGTCATAATAAGACCCAATCCAAAGACAAACAGACATACAAAGATACCCGTAACCGTATTCATCCGTTTGATTCCCGACAGACTCTTTCCTTCAAAGGAAACCAGCATAGAGCGCTGCAAGGACAGAACAGACGCTGCCGCGTCAGCACAGGAAATATTCCGTATCGTGGTAAGCAGCGGCACATGATGCTTTGCAGTCTTTACAGCATTCACAAAGGCAAGAATTACTTTATAGAATGTATATGTCGCAATGGTGATCATCACAATAGTACCGTTTGCCTTTTCAACTTCATGGGAAAGACTGTAAGAAACAGAGGCGGACAGTACCAGACTCAGCAGCATCAGCATAACCCCCGTAAATCTCATTACAAATACTTCTGATTGCCTCTCCCCTTTTAATCTGTTTTTGCGTCCATAGGATACTGCCGCAAAGCGCATAACGGACAGTATGATATAGTACGCACATAAAGACAGAAACCATAGGGAGCCATACAGAAGGCCGAGAACACCGTTATAGATCGCATAACCCACATTCAAGGCAAAGCTTGCAGCAGCGGCAAGTACAACACGGTGGTTTCTGTTATGTAAAATGCCGTTGACAATATTATGATTTCGGATATAATGCCCCAGTTTGCCTTTCATCTCTGTTTGATTACTTAATTCCTTTCATAAGCGGGATCAGGCAAAGCAAAATGATAATCCCCATAAGACCAATGACAATGCCGAAAATCATTTTACCCCACACCATACTGAAGCACATCCCGACACCAAAGGCCAATGCCCCTATGATCCCCATAGCAACGGACAAAACCGTTTTTTCGGAAAAGCGGATCGGCTCTTTGTGCCCCATCTTTCTCCATATCAGGACGGTGATAAGACCAAGTACCAAACCTACAGCGCCGAAAAGAATGCCGGGTCTGAAAGTATTCCATTCAGAAATAAGCGCCATACACATGCCAAGGGCAAAAAAGACACCGCTCACGGTTCCCAGAATCATTGCTACAAAACTGCTTTTTTTCATTTGCAAAACCTCCCAATCAGATTTATTAAAACAACAGTTGTATTTTTAATACACGGATAGTATAATAGTCTGCATAATAGAAAACAATCATCAATTTTCCGTCAATTGTTGAGATAATAAAGGTATCCTATGAATACAAAAAATAACCGGCGAAGAAAAGCGTCCCGGGAAAAAATAGAAACCGTATTTTTTGAACTGATCCAAACACAGGATTTCAGTCGTATCTCCGTTTCCGACATATGCAAGAGAGCGGGGTTAAACAGAACAACCTTCTACGCCAACTATGTCGATATCTATGAACTGGCGGATACGGTCCGGCAGTCTTTGGAAAGCACCATGCAGGAGCTTTACCGGGAAGAGATTGAAAGCGGCATCAGCAGCAATGACTATCTGCGGTTATTCCGTCATATTGCAGAGAATCAAATGCTTTACAAAACATATTTTAAGCTTGGATATGACAGCAACTACAGAAATATAGGATACGACAAAAAACTGGCAGAGAAATATTTTGGTAATCGCTTCATTGAATATCACTGCGAATTTTTCAGAAGCGGACTGACAGCAATTATTAAGATGTGGCTTGCGGGAGGCTGCAGGGAAACCCCTGAAGAAATATATGAAATTGTTCAGGCAGAATATCAGGGAAGAACATAAAAAAGCTGTCTCGAAATTCAATTTACAAGACGGCTCTCTTACCGAAATTTCAGCAGCACAAGGTCGTTATCTTTCCGCTACAACATTCAGATTCTTAATAAGCATCTCTACATCGTATACACCGGGAACCTCCCAGCCCATATCAATGCCTGCAATGTACATATCATCTAAAGTACTGTTCGCAAAATAGCCCTGCCCCTGTATGTTCGTAAAAGC
>CBCSVZ010000159.1:0-3589 GCA_965143695.1 uncultured Oscillospiraceae bacterium | reverse complement strand
ATGGATGTTAACAAGATCGTTCTCCGTACTGCTTTTATCAGCGCTGCCATTGTCGGTATGGCGGGTATGCTTCAGGTTTCCGGATCTGCTACAAGCCATACACTGAGTGACGGTATTACCGCTGATGTAGGATGGACCGGTATTATTGTTGCCTATATCGCAAAGCTGAATCCCATCGGCATTGTGGTCGCCTCTGTGTTTATGGCAATTCTTCAGAAAGGCGCCGCCATTGCAGAGAGTACGTTTGCTATTTCCTCGTCGGCTTCCGATATTTTACAGGGAATCATCCTGTTTACGGTGCTGGCTGCCGACTTCTTCATGCGATATAAATTTGTATTTCAGTTCGGTAGGAAAAAGGAGGCAGGCAAATGAATGTTATTATCAATTTCTTATTTGAATCTATAAAAACAGGTACGCCGCTTCTCTTAGGCACAACCGGTGAAATTATTACGGAGAAATCCGGAAGTATGAATCTGGGCGTTGAAGGAATGATGGCGGTAGGCGCTATTTCGGGCTATTATCTCGGCTGTGTCACGAACAGCTTTGCAGTAGCCCTGTTAGTGGCATTTTTATCGGCTGCCCTGTGCGGGTTACTCTTTGCTTTCTTAACCGTAACAATGCAGGCCAATCAGAATGTAACCGGTCTTGCGCTCACGATTTTCGGAAACGGCGTCTACGCCTTTATCGGAAGATCTCTTGCCAACTCCAATTCTTTCCCGGCTATGAGCGGCCGTATGCTCACCTTTTCTAATGATACGGGCATCCCTGTACTGAAGGATATTCCGTATATCGGAAAGCTGCTGTTTTCTTACAATTACTTTGTATATATTGCCCTGATCATCGCGGTGGGACTCTGGATTTATATTACGAAGACAAAGCAGGGGCTGAGACTCCGGGCTGTTGGTGAGAATCCCGGAGCAGCGGATGCCTGCGGTGTTAATATTACGCTTTATAAATATATGAATGCTGTCGGCGGCGCGGGTATCTGCGGTATCGGAGGCCTTTACATGGCAATGGTCATAAACCGCGGTGCATGGAATCCAAGCTGGATTAACGGGTTCGGTTGGATTGCGGTTGCTCTGGTTATCTTTGCCGGCTGGAGCCCTATGAAGGCAATCTTCGGCTCCTGCTTCTTCGGTCTGTTTAATACCCTGCAGGCATGGAAGGGAAATCTTTCCGATGCCTTTCCGAAGGTTTTGGGATGGCTCGGAATATTGCCCGCCGAGTTCTATCAGATGCTGCCGTTCCTGATAACGGCTATTGTGCTGATTATTTCCTCTGTGAGAAGCAAGAAGCACAATGCTGCACCGGCCTATGTGGGAATCAACTATTTCCGGGAAGAACGGTAGAAATTTTATCAGTCAAAGCGTGAAGTATTTTTGCTTCACGCTTTTTTTTGCAGTTCATAAAATAGTACTATTCAATGCTTTTATTTTTACCGGGAGCCGTCAGGAACGTGGAACAGTATGCAGCATACATCTATACCAGTACAAGTGTTATTAAAATGCTATTTCTCCAGCAGGGTACAGCCTGTGTGATCCGGGTCACCGTGTATTTTTCGGGCGGCGGGATTGCCGGCTATTCCTCTGCGTTTCCGAATCTCAGGGCAAGAAGCTTTCAAGGCCGTAAAATTTATTATTCTGACTCCGGGGGAAGATACTGCGGCACGGTGAGACTTGTCTTAAGAGGGCGGATCTGTTATCGGCAGTTTGATCCTCTGACGGGAAAATAACAAATGCAAACGGATACCGTCTGCATTTGTTGATGACTCTTTTGTTTTAACACCCTTTGTGTCAAGAATCTAAACAGCCCGGCAGCTGACCGGCTCATAGCCGGATTCTGACACTGCTGCAATCAGAATGCTGTCGGAAACATCCTTGGAAAGCGTGACGGTTGCCTCTTTGGTTTCCAGATCGACCCGGACGTCGGCGACGCCCTCTATGGCCTCCAAAGCCTTTTGTACATGCATCTGACAATGGCTGCAGGACATGCCGTTTACCACGATAACTTTTTTCATATTTTTCAAATCCTTTCTCTTAAAATATCTCAGGCGCAGGGCGTTGACCACTACGCTGACGGAACTGATGCTCATTGCTGCGGACCCGATCATAGGGCTGAGCAGAAGGCCGAAGGCCGGGTACAGTACCCCTGCTGCCAGGGGAATTCCCAGAATGTTGTAGAAAAATGCCCAGAACAGGTTCATATGAATATTTCTGATAACAGCTTTGCTGAGTTTCACTGCGGTTACAATGTCCTCCAGAGAATCCTTCATTAGCACAATATCTGCGGAATCAATAGCGATATCCGTACCTGCGCCCACGGCAATTCCCACATCTGCCCGAATAAGAGCAGGGGCATCGTTGATACCGTCACCTACCATGGCTACCTTACGGCCCCGGTCCTGCAGTTTCCGGATGCAGGCTTCTTTTTCCGCGGGAAGCACCTGGGAGATAATTTCGGATATCCCCAGTTCTTTCCCGAGCGCCTCCGCTGTCAATCGGTTATCTCCCGTCAGCATAACGATATTCAGCTTCATATTCTGCAGCTGTCTTATGGCGCTGCGGCTGGTATCCTTAATTCTGTCGGCCACGGCTATAATTCCTGCGGGCTTGCCCTCTGTGATGAAAATCAGGGGTGTTTTGCCGCTTACGGCTAATTGATCCAGTGCTGTATGCAATTCGCCCGCGTCTGCCAAAATAACCCCGTTTTCCGCTAAAAATGCCATATTGCCCGCAAAACATTGTTTGCCGTCAACAAGAGCACTGACGCCCTTGCCCGGATAAGCCCAGAAATCCTCTGCAGGAGGAAATTCTATATCTTCCTCCCGGGCTTTCTTTAATACAGCTTCTGCCAGAGGATGCTCGCTGCCTGCTTCCATGGCGGCTGCCAACCGCAGAAGATCCTGACGGGACATTTTACCGTCCAAAACAATTATGTCTGTAACCGTGGGGTGCCCTGTAGTTATGGTTCCTGTCTTATCCAGAACTACAGTATCGATGGAATGGAGCTGCTCCAGACTTTCTGCGGATTTCATAAGAATTCCGTACTCCGCAGCTTTCCCGGTACCCACCATGATAGCCACAGGCGTGGCCAGACCCAGTGCACAGGGGCAGGAGATTACCAGTACGGAAATTGCGCAGTTCAGCGCAAATTCGAAGCTGTGGCCCGTTACCAGCCACAGGATCGCCGTGATAAGGGCAATGGCGATTACTACAGGCACGAAGATACCGCTGATTTTATCCGCAAGGCGGGCAATGGGTGCTTTGGAGTTTCCCGCGTCCTCTACCAGCTGTATGATCTGAGCCAGCGTAGTTTCTTTCCCCACCCGGGAAGCACGGAAGGTAAAAGTGCCGTTTTTGTTAATGGTTGCAGAGATCACCGTATCCCCGGGATTTTTTTCTACGGGGATGCTTTCGCCTGTGATCGCTGCCTGATCAACGAGCCCATGGCCTGTGACCACAGTTCCGTCAACGGGGATGCTGTCCCCGGGCTTTATCACAAGGATATCCTCTTTTTGTACCTCCTCGCTGGGAATGACGGTGGGGCTGCCGTTTCGCAGTACAGTAGCGGTTTTTGGTGTAAGCCGGAT
>CBCSVZ010000158.1:0-3597 GCA_965143695.1 uncultured Oscillospiraceae bacterium | reverse complement strand
GCCTGTCCAGTACCCCTTATTATGTCTGCTCTCATAGCCGGGACGTGCAAAATTGGAAATCTCATACCGGACATACCCTGCCTCCCGGAGAAAACGGCAGGCACTGTGATACATTTCCCTGTCTGCATCCTGCTCCGGCTCCGGCACCCGACCGCCGCGGATATCAGCAAAAAGAGGGGTTCCCTCCTCCACGATCAGACTGTAGGCAGATATATGCTCAGGGCCCAGGGCAACCGCTTTCTTCAGCGTCTCTGTGAATACAGATAAGCTCTGCCCCGGAAAGCCCAGTATCAAATCCATATTGATATTCTGAAATCCCGCACTTCGCGCCATATCATACGCCTGTTCTGCTTCGTGCGCACTGTGGATCCTTCCCATCGCCTTCAGCACCCTGTCATCCAGGCTCTGGACGCCAAGGCTCAGGCGGTTGATGCCAGCCCGGTAAAATGCATTCAGCTTCTCCCGGGTCACTGTCCCCGGATTGGCCTCCACAGTGATTTCCGCGTTCTTTTCCACATAAAAGACGCGCCGGACGAGCTCCACGGTCTCCGCAATTTCCCGGGACTCCGCCACGCTGGGGGTACCTCCTCCGATAAAAACGCTCCCGATGCGGCAGCCGCTTTCCCTGCCGAAGCTGGACGCAAGAGATCGAAGTTCCTCCCGCAATGCGTTAAAATACATTTTCCCGTCTGTACCGTATCTGCCCGCGAAGGACAGAAAATCACAGTAGCGGCATTTTTGTACACAATACGGTATATGAAGATACAGACCTATTTTCTGGTGCATTTTTCCTCCGGTAAAATTAGCATATTTCATTTAATTATACCACACTGTTAAACCTTTCTTAACAGGAAAAAGGTATTCTATAGGAAAGTAATATAACTTTTTGAAAGGATTTGGAAAAACATGAAGAAAAGATTGACCCTTGCCACCTGTCTGTTTCTTGTAATAGCCGCAGTAATGTCCATGATACCGGCGTTTGCTGCAGATACAGTACAGCCTGACACATGGGCTATGGTTGACGGCCTGGGACGGACCGTCTCCGATAACAGCCAGGTGGGCAACGTCAGAAACGATAAAACCGTTGGAATGTTCTATTGGCCCTGGCATTACCATTATGCCTCCAAGCAGACCGCCTATAACCTAACCTCAATACTCAGCAAAAACCCGGATGCAGTAAACAACTTTTACCATTCTGCCTGGGGCGGAACACTGGAAGGAACGGTTTATTTCTGGGACCAGCCCCTGTACGGTTATTACAGTACCTATGACAGATTTGTCATCAGAAAGCACGCTGAACTATTGGCAGATGCCGGAGTGGATGTAATTGTTCTAGACCTTTCCAATGGTACGCAAACCTGGAAGGATGGCTATACCGCTGTATTTCAGGTATTCCAGCAGGCATATGAGGAAGGTGTCAATGTACCTAAAATAGCTTTTTTGCTGAATTTTGCGGGCAGTGCCGATACACGGACAGAATTGCTTGAACTGTACGATGATATTTATAAGGATGGAAAATACAAAGAGCTGTGGTTCTATTGGGATAGCAAGCCCTTTATTCTGGCTAACCCCAAATGTCTTGATACGACCCAAAGCACGGATAAAGCCATAAAAAATCTGTTTACGTTCAGGATTCCCAATCCTACATATTACGATGCAGATAAATCCGTATCTACGAATAAATGGGGCTGGCTCAGTAATTATCCCCAGACGAAATATTGCGTAGACAGCAGCGGCCACGCGGAAGAAATTGCCGTAGGTGTTGCGCAAAATTACAGTAAGAACGGACTTGTTGCCATGAACGACCCCAGAGGGGGGGTATACGGCAGAAGTTATTCTTCCGGCAACTATTCCTATTCCTATACCATCAACGGAAAGAAAATAACCGCTTCTTCCGATATGGAGGATTCCGTCCTCTACGGTATTAACTTCCAGCAGCAATGGGACTATGCGATTGCGCAGGATCCCGACTTTATATTTGTTACCGGCTGGAATGAATGGGTTGCGGGACGCTGGACACTGTGGCAGGGAACAGCAAACGCTTTTCCGGATCAGTTCAGTCCCGAATACAGTAGAGATATTGAACCCAGCAACGGTATTCTGAAGGACTACTATTACTGTCAGCTGGTTGAAAACATCCGGCGTTATAAGGGAGTGTCCTCCCCTTCTGAAACAGATGCCGATGCAATTATAAACATTTATTCCAACTATGATCAGTGGGAGAATATCCTGCCCGAATACACACACTATGCAAACAATGTAATTGAAAGGGCAGCTATTGGATACCTCGGTTATTACTACAGTACCAAAGCAACAGGAAACGATATCACCTCCGCGAAAGTAGCCTTTGATGACGATTATGTTTACTTCATGGTAAAGACTGCCGAAGAGCTTACAGCATACACCGGCAGGAACTGGATGCGTCTGTTTATTGATACCGATCCTGCTTCTACAGAGAACAGCTGGGAAGGGTTTGAATATGTATTAAACAGAAAGAATCCCACCGAAACGCTGGCGACCCTGGAGAAGTCAACCGGCGGATGGAACTTTGAGACCGTAGGACAGGTTGAATACACGGTTCACGGCAATATGCTGCAGGTCAAGATTCCACGGACCATGCTCGGTTTCGGCACAGGCGGAAACATACCGGCCTTTCATTTTAAATGGGCAGACAATAACTGTACCAGCGGAAACATACTGGATTTCTATAAAACCGGAGACTGCGCTCCCGGAGGCAGGTTTACTTTTGCCTTCGACACCGCCGGTGTCAAGTATGACCCCCAGGAGATCCTATCGGATAACATGCTGTCTCTTAAGATCGGCATTCAGAAGCCCTATATCAGTAACGGCTACCTGTTGAAGCTTTCTGAGAAAGTATCGCCGAGCACACTGCTTCCTATGTTTAACAACAGTGAAAATGTGTCTGTATCCGGAATGACCGGTAACTATGTAGGCACCGGTGCTAAAATCACCCTTACCGTAAACGGGGAGGTCAGAGATTTTGTGACAGTCATCGTATTCGGCGACTTAACCGGAGACGGAATTGTAGCCTCTGTAGACTACCTGCGAATGAAACAGAATTTTAACGGAAACCTTACGCTTTCACAGGTAGCAGAAAAGGCCGCCGATGTAGACAGCGACGGAAAAATTACCTCCACGGACTACTTAAAGGTGAAAAAGCATATGGCCGGAACAATTGATCTTTACGAGTAAGCCTGTTTCGAAATTACATACCGATATGCCAAAGGGCTGCCGCAAGAATGCGGCAGCCCTTTCGTATTGCTATATTCCTCTGTGTTATTTTGTTGCCAGAACCTTCTTCAGCTTGGCAAATCTCGGCAGACCATCCTCCATGGGCGGTCTGGAATCTCCCTGAATCAAAGGAAGTACATAATTAACCAGATCCTCGGTTACAAAGTTGCCCTCTGCGTTGATCCACTCTCTGGGCACCTTACGCTCTGTATTCGCCACATCATCCAGCTTGATCAGCTTTGTCAGGCACTTATATTCAGAGCCGGGAGCTCTCTCGAAACCGATGCAATAGTCTGTAAGACCCTCTACAGCCTTCAAAACAGCAGTTTCACCGGCCATAAAGGA
>CBCSVZ010000157.1:0-3611 GCA_965143695.1 uncultured Oscillospiraceae bacterium | reverse complement strand
ATTGCCCATAAAAATGTTGACCATACGGTCATATCCACCTTCTCCGTCGGTTCTGATTCCACAGAAAGCATGGCACCCGACTGGTCGGATGAATTCAAGGAGTTCCTGGCACAGTATCCGCAGCTTATCTATATTTCCGGACATACACACAACTCCCTCAAGGATGCCAGAAGTATATACCAGACCGCCTATACCCATGTAAATGACGGCTGTATGCGATCCGGTGAATATATCATAGCGAATATTTCCAAAGACAATGTGGTCACTCTCCACAGGATGGACGCTGTAAACGACGAAGAAATCGGAAGCCCCTGGGTCATAGATATCAAGGCTGTAAAGGAGAGCAGAGAGCAGCTCACATACGGCGAATCCCGCTATGAAAGGTCGGCAGTCCTTAACTTCGAGGAGGACGCCCGGCTGTCCGTCCGGGAAGTCACTGCGACAGAGGTTACGCTGGAATGGCCGGAAGCCTCCGGCAAAGACGAGGTGGAGTGCGATTATGCGGAATCTTATATTCTTTCTGTCACGAATAAAGCAACCGGTGAGCGGATCGATCCGAACGGCGTTACGGATGAATGGTATGAGGGATACATAAGAATATGGTTCGACGCCTATTACGGCGTATTTAACAGCAGACAGATAACCGTCAGCGGACTGGAGCCGAATACGGCTTACATTGCGGAAATCTTTGCGGTCAACCCGCTGGATAAGCCGGGGAATACGATCCGTACAGAGTTTACCACATCTGCGGCGTAAACCCAAAGTGTAAGAATATAAGAAAGCCCGAAAGGAACCGTATCCTTCCGGGCTTTTTCTATTACTTTTCTTTTTTCTTCTTTTCTTCTTTCTTATCTTCAATAGCAGCTGCCGGTTCATCATCGGTTTCCAGCTTCTTTACATCTCTTACCGCCCACTTCTTGAACTGGATCAGTGTCCGGTCAATAGAGCTTTCAAGAGTGATTTCTTCATCTTTTATACTTACTACACGCCCGCAGATACCGCCGATCGTGGTAATTTCATCTCCAAGCGTAATGTTATTGCGCAGCTCTTCTTCTGCTTTCTGCTTCTTTTTATTCGGCCGGATCAGCAGGAAATAGAATATGGCAAACATACCGCCGTAAATGATAATCCATATCCACCAGCTGCCCATTCCGCCGGTATTTGCTCCGCTATCTCCGCCCTCGTTGGCAAACACTCCTATGGAACCCAAAAGGCTCATGGCCAGCATCATCAAAGGAAAAAGTCTCTTTTTCATGTACAACCTCCAAATGTTCATTTACTTTTTGTATAACCGTAGCTTTCAAAGAATTCATCCCGAAAGTCCAACAGCCTATCTTCCATTATAGCCTGTCTTACGGATTTCATCAAGTTTAAAAGGAAATATAAATTGTGAATCGTTGCAAGACGCAGCCCGTACATCTCCCCTGCCTTCAGCAAATGCCTGATGTAGGCCCTGGTATGATCCCGGCAGGCCGGACAGTTACATTCGGGATCCATGGGAGTAAAATCCTTTGCATACTTTGCGTCTCTGACAATCAGTCGCCCTTTTGAGGTCATGACCGTGCCGTTTCTCCCGATTCGGGTCGGCAGCACGCAGTCAAACATATCAATGCCTCTGATAACTCCTTCTATGAGATAATCCGGACTGCCCACACCCATAAGATAGCGCGGCTTATTCTCCGGAAGCTCCGGCACGGTTTCCTCCAGCATTTCATACATCAGGGGCCCCGGCTCTCCTACGCTCAGTCCGCCGATGCCGTAGCCCGGAAAATCCATAGCCCGCAGATCCCGGGCAGATATTTTACGCAGATCGGCAAAGGTTCCTCCCTGTACGATACCGAACAGGGCCTGGTCTGTCGGGCGGCTATGGGCCTTTAAACAGCGTTCAGCCCATCTGGTTGTCATGTACATGGATTTTTTTGTGTATTCATAGGTAGACGGATACGGGGCACATTCGTCAAAGGCCATCATAATATCGGCCCCCAGGGCATTTTCGATCTCCATAGCATATTCCGGGGAGATAAAATGCTTAGATCCGTCCAGATGGGAGCGGAACTCCACCCCCTCTTCTGTGATCTTACGAAGCTTCGCCAAGGAAAAGATCTGAAACCCGCCGCTGTCTGTAAGAATAGCCCTGTCCCAATTCATAAACTGATGAAGGCCCCCTGCCTCCCGGATCAGCTCATGGCCCGGTCTCATATACAGATGGTAGGTATTGGATAAAATGATTCCCGCATTCATATCCCGCAGCTCTCCGGGAGAGATACCTTTTACCGATGCCTGGGTCCCTACCGGCATAAAAGCGGGGGTCTCGATGTCACCGTGAGGCGTATGCAGGACTCCCAGCCGGGCCCCTGACTGTTTACAGGTTTTGATCAATTCATAAGTTACCGCAGGCATAAATCACCATTCCTTAATTGTTGTGTTTCATAAAGCAAGCGGTGCCGGAGATCTTCCTCAACACCGCTTTTGTATCACCATTATAGAAGATTCCGGCAGAAAATTCAACAGATTTACAAAATGTTCTGTATCCCCCCTTCTCAAAAACGGTCAACGGCGTATAATGGTAATTGACCCAGGTGGTCAACGGAGGGAAAACAAATGAACCAAAAGTTTTTTGCATTGCCAAAGGAGAAACAGCAGGCGATTCTCAATGCCGGCTATCGGGTATTTTCACAAAATTCCTACAAGAAAAGCCCCGTCCGGGAAATTGCCGACGCCGCCGGGATCAGCAAATCCCTGTTATTTCACTATTTTCGCAACAAACTGGAGCTTTATCTGTTTCTTTGGGACAAGTGCGCTGAGATCACAATAGAATATCTGACAGCCTTTCACTGCTATGAACAGGAGGATCTGTTTGAAAGTATGTACCGGGGAATGCAGGCAAAGCTGCATCTGATGAAAGAGTACCCGTATATGGGCGCCTTTGTGCTCAAAGCATTTTACGAAAAAGAACCGGAGGTTTGCACGGCAATTCAGGAAAGCTACCACAGATATTTTAACCTGAAGGCGGACAAAACCCTGCTGAATCTTGATCCGAAACAGTTCATACCGGGAATTGATATACAAAGGATGTATCAGGACATGTACTGGGCATCGGAAGGGTATCTATGGGAAATGGCCCAACGCGGGGATATGGATATAGAGCGGATGGAAAGGGATTTTACCGATATGATCCGATTCTGGAAGAGTATTTATCTGAGAAAAGAAGGATGAGAATGTACGCAATTGAGACAAACAGACTGACCAAGTTCTACGGCAAATCCAGGGGAATCACAGATTTAGATCTGACCGTATCGGAAGGAGAATTTTTCGGATTTATAGGACCTAACGGAGCCGGTAAGAGCACCACGATCCGCACACTTTTGGGACTCATCAGACCCAGCGGAGGAAGCGCGAAAATATTCGGCAGAGATATTGCCGCAGACCGGAATCAGATACTGGCCGATATCGGCTATCTGCCCTCAGAGGCAGTTTTCTACTCCGGGATGCGGGTGAGAGAAGTGCTCAAGCTTTCTGCCGATCTGCGCAAAAAAGACTGCAGTGCGGAAGCGAAAAAGCTGTGCTGCCGGTTAGATCTGGATCCCTCCAGAAAAATTCAGGAGCTGTCC
>CBCSVZ010000156.1:0-3639 GCA_965143695.1 uncultured Oscillospiraceae bacterium | reverse complement strand
TATAAGCCTCTTCGGTCAATGATGCCGACAGGAATCCCGACCACTTATCGGTATTATATTCAGCCTGTGCAAAAACACCGCCCCAGAATATCTCTCCAATGCTATAGTAATTGAACTTGTCACCCACTTTCAGCAGCTGGTTCTTGGTTTGGAATGCCAGCGGCGAGGTCTGCAGATAGAACTCACCACCCAGCAAATCATCAATTTCCTCTGTATGATACCCTTTATAGTAACGTAAGTCAATACCTCCCGTAAGAGTCAGGTTCTCAGTCAGATGATTCTTATAGGAACTCAGCATGCCATACCAGTCATGGTCATTGACAGCATTGGTAAAGATCACCTGCGACCCGTTCTGAGAAGCCGCATTGGCAGCCATAGCACGCTCGTAGTCGAACAAACCGTCCGGAGTCATCATCGCACCGTCTTTAGGGCGGCCGGTGTTGTTATCAATAGTCAGCCAATTGCTCATCGCGCCACGGGCACGGCGTCCGCCGCCTGTAGCCATTGAGCCGTATAGAGAAGTGGTCAGTGTCGATTTCTCGTCGATAGTCCAGTAATGATTCAAAGAAACCTGGGGCTTATGATAATAATTATAGCCGTAACCGCTACCTACCGCTTCACCGTTGATATAACCATATCCGTTATTGAAACGTCCGCCGTCGGGGCTGTTCTTGTAATCCTCGATATAGTGCATGGTAGAGCGCTGGTTGTGCCACTGGGGAGCTCCGAAAGCTGTCAATGACAATTTATGATGATCGTTGATTACCTTCGAGATATTTCCAAAATAAGTCCATCCTTCATAATTGGTACCTTTCACGTAACCATCTCCCGTATTCAGCGACCCCATGAATGTAATAGCCCATCCGTTGTCCATCAATCCGGTAGAGAAAGAAACCGAATACTTGCGGAAACCGTCGTTACCGATACCGAAATAAGCTGATCCGCCTTTCTGGGCTTCGGTACTTTTAGTAACCATATTCATGGTTCCTCCCACAGAAGAAATACCTAAAGCTGACGCACCCAAACCACGCTGTACCTGGATAAACTGGCTCACATCAGACAAACCGGACCAGTTAGACCAATAAACCTTACCGTTTTCCATGCCGTTGATGGGCACACCATTGATCAGCACGCCCAGGTTGGATGAATCAAAACCACGCATATTGATACGGGAATCACCATAACCACCGCTTTCACGGGTTACATACACCGAAGGAACTGTTTTCAGCAATTCGGGGATTTCCTGATTACCTATTTTCTCCTCTATCTTGGCCAGTTTCACGTTAGAAATAGGAATAGGGGTCTGACGGTCACTCTTTATAATAGAGGCAATAACACTGACCTCACCCAAACCAATAGCATCAGGAGACATCTTGACCTCACCCAAGTCTATCGTATTGCTTCCTTTTACTTGATGCGTAATTTCGTTGTACCCCAAGTACTTGAATATAAGAGTAGCCTTGGAAGAGGTAAGTTTCAACACAAAGTTACCGTCAATATCCGTTACAGTACCCAGTGTCGTACCGCTGACCGATACAGTGGCACCAATCAATGGCTCATTGTTCTCGGCATCTACTACTTTACCTTTTACTGTTCCTTGCGCAACAGCCGTAGCAGTGAAACAGATTGTCAGAACTGCCAACAGGAGGAAATGCTTTAGATGATTTCTCATAATTTTGTCTTTGATTTAAATTAATTAGTTAGTATTTCATTCCCAATAGGAAAGACAAAGATAAAACTTTAATTCATATAAATTGCATTTATATTAGACTATTTAAACGAAAAGGGTACTTTTTAGGCGGAATATGACAATTATGTTAAGAAAGGAACAAAGAGCCGCCTCAGGAGAGGGGAAAACTGCCCGGAAATTCCAGAGCAACTGCCACATGATTACTGTAGGGGGCAAATGGGCCGTGACCGCCGGTCCGGACAAATCAGGCCCGCCCCCCTACAGCAAAACAACAGGTCATTTTCATTCAGACTCTCTCACTTCCCCAATGACAGAGCAAAAAGAAAACGGACAACCAGCCTTACAGGATATCCTTATGCTGCTTCATCCTCTCCCTCAGCGCCTCCAGCTTCTCGGCCTGTTTCTTCAACTCGTACGCCTTTTCCTCGGCTGCCTCTTTCCGCTTCCAGTTATTGATATAGGCATCCACTCCCTCCTGCACTACGCGGCGGAACACCTCCTCGCCCTTCGCTTTCAGCAGATGGTCGGCAAAATGAATATAATAACTCACTTTCAAATCCACCCCCTTTTTAGGGAGGCGTAAGTATCCGGCCCCACATGCTCATCTCCGAGAACACGCACCTTCGTTATCTTCAACCGATTCATCAATAACTCTAAAAACTCTCCCAATTTGGGGAAACTGCACTCTGCATTAGACATTTTAAATTTGTTTTAAGTTGTAAAATATTAAATAAACCTCTTTTTTTTCACGTTACTTCACAATGGGACTGAAAGAAGAAAAAGCAGGATGCCTTTACAAGAGGTTACGGGCACGTTTCCACGATGCAACCCATTAACACGGCCCGTGCATAAGCTACTGATTGCCAATGCCGGAATCTTTATAAAAACGGTATTCCCCACGATAAAAAGTCTTTTGTGATACTACCTTTCCGGCCTCTCGCAGCCGTTACACCTTCCATCCCGTCATTTAATCCGTTCTTCCTACCTTCGGGAAGAAATTCAGAGGACGCAAAAAAAATGCGGATGCAAAATTAATACTTTTTAAATAAAACGAATCATGAATCAAGAACGTAAACTATCTTTTTTCCTTCCCCCCATCTCGCCGGTGAAGGACGCTAACGGGAAAAACGTGACGCCTGCCACGCTCGTCCCTCACAAGGAACTGACCTTGGAGGAAGTATGGAACATAGTCACCGGCAGCCCGCGGCTGAAGAAACTGACCGAAGCCGCAGCCGCCGCATACGGTGACGAGAAGGAGTACCGCAGGCTGAAACAGAGCACCCTGCCATACGTCACCCCCTGCGGAACTTTCAGCTACCGCCGGAGCGACCGGCTGCTGGCTCCTTCGGGATTGAGCATACTGGACCTGGACCATCTGGACAGCCGCGAGGAGGCCGAAAGGATGCGCCGGCAGTTGTTCGACGACCCTTTCCTGCTGCCCGAACTGGTGTTCGTAAGCCCCGGAGGACACGGCGTGAAGGCTTTCGTGCCCTACGATCTCGGCCGGACAAGCGACGTGAAACAGAATGCGGCCGAGAACATCTACTGGCTGATGGAATACGCCCGCCTGAGGTATGGCGACTGCTCGGACAAAGACAAGGGCAAAGGAGTGGACTACTCGGGCCAAGACCTGGTGCGGGCCTGCTTCCTGTCGCATGACGAAGGAGCCTTGATGAGAGTCAAGACGCCCATGGGCTAATGTGCCAATCCCCATGCGGAACAGAACGCGGCCAACGGGCATAGCAGCACACGGGCCAACGGGCCGCTTATTCAGAATCATTCAGAAACGAGGTATTCTTATACCGAAACCAAATTAACATAAAAAGGAATATGAATCATTACAAAAACAATCTTTTGGAAGAACTGCACCGCCTGACGGAGGCGGTACAGGCATCACACGCGGACATCGCGCCCACCTATCTGGAATACACCCAACTGGCATTTGCCAT
>CBCSVZ010000155.1:0-3645 GCA_965143695.1 uncultured Oscillospiraceae bacterium | reverse complement strand
TAACAGCTGCGCAATTCCGTAGCTCACTCTTCTTACCACATAAATATTGATACGGTTCGTACCGGCCCCGAGAATGCCTCTGATGCCTGCAGTACCGAACGCCAGCTGTGTATAGAAGCGTTCCCTGATTTCAGCGCTGTCATCTTTGATCGCAGCCAGTTCTTTTCTGGTTGCCTCATCAAAATACGGGTCCTCTGACCACTGCTTATAAACCTCAGATATCTCCCTAATCCTTAACAACCTTTCTCTTCACGAAATATTATTTAAAATAGTCTACGCCGCTTTGAAACAGCTGCTGATCCTTTGCTCCCGGAACATTGACCGCAATATGATCCCCGATTCGTTCAGAATGAGCCATTTTACCCAGAATATGTCCGTCAGGGCTTGTAATTCCTTCAATCGCGCAGAAGCTTCCGTTAGGGCTCCATATGGGATCATTCGTGGAGGTGCCGTCGGGATCGCAGTACTGGGTGGCGATCTGGTGACCTGCCTTCAGCCGTTCAAATTCTTCAGGTGTGATGACAAATCTGCCCTCGCCGTGAGAAATCGGCACGGTAAACTGCTCGCCCGCCTCCGTATTCCAGAGCCAGGGTGACATATTCGAAGTGACCTTTGTATATACCATTCTGGAAATATGACGGCCTATTGTGTTAAAAGTAAGGGTAGGTCCGTCTTCATCCAAATCTCTGATTTCACCGTAGGGCACCAGACCCAGCTTGATCAGTGCCTGGAAGCCGTTGCAGATACCGAGCATTAAACCGTCTCGGTTCTTCAGCATATCTGTAACAGCCTCTTTCACAGCAGGATTTCTGAAAGCTGCGGCAATAAATTTGCCGGAACCGTCAGGCTCATCACCGCCGCTGAAGCCTCCGGGAATCATAATAATCTGAGACTGACGAATCTCCTTGGCCATATATTCCACAGATGCCTCAATGTCACGTGCAGTCATGTTTTTAAACACAAAAGTGGTAGGAACCGCACCTGCCTTTTCAAAGGACTTGGCTGTCTCATATTCACAGTTGGTACCCGGAAATACGGGAATGAACACCCGGGGCTTTGCAAACTTGACATTTGCGTATCTTCTGTCGGCTGCGGACAGCAAATAGGTGTCATTTTGGATGGGGCTGTCTTTTTCGGCAGGATTAACCGGGAATATTCCATCCAGCTTTCTCTGCCATACCTTCAGCAGTTCTTCCCCGTCTAACGTTTCTTCGCCGAATCCGATCTCAAAGTTTTCGGATACCACGCCGATATCCGTGTAATCCAGCCCCTCTAAATCCTCATCCTCACATTCTTCGGAAAGCTCCATTACAATGGAACCGTAGGATTTTCGGAACAGTTCATTCTCATCCAGAGCAAAATTGAACAAGAAGCCCAGCTTATTACCGAAACACATATTGCAAATTGTCTCACAGAGACCGCCTATTTTAACAGACATGGCAGAGACGATCTTTCCTGCAGCAATCAGACTGCTGATCTTTCCGTAGTTTTTATGAAGACTGTCAAAGTCGGGCAGCGCATTTGCATCTGTCGGTAAATGAAAATAGATGACGCGGCTTCCCGGCCTTTTAAACTCCGCGGAAATGACCTTTCTTACATCCACAGGTGCCACAGCAAAAGAGACCAGCGTAGGCGGCACATGAATATTGGTAAAGGTGCCGGACATGGAGTCCTTCCCTCCGATCGCAGCCACATGCAACTTCTTCTGTGCCAGGAAAGCACCCAAAAGCGCTGCCAGAGGCTTTCCCCACCGGTTCCTGTCGCTTCCCAGGCGCTCAAAGTATTCCTGAAAAGTCAGATAAATATCCCTGTGATTGCCGCCCATTGCAACAATTTTTGCCACAGATTCAACAACCGCATACACAGCGACGTGGACCTGGCTCTTCTCCGAGAGATAAGGATCAAATCCGTATGTCATCAATGTGCCCGTAGTCGTATCACCGTGCTCTACCGGAAGCTTGGCCGCCATTCCCTCCTGCTTTGTCAGCTGATAGATACCGCCAAAGGGCATCAACACCGTATTGGCGCCGATCGTACTGTCGAACCGTTCGGAAAGTCCTTTTTGGCAGCAGGAATTCAAGTCGGAAAGTACCGTTTCAAACTTATCCTTAAGCTCCAGATTCTTAAAGTCCTGTACATCAACGGAAAGCTCGTCCAAATCTGTCATAGGCGCGGTTACATTCACGTCCGCGTCCTGGGGGACGCCGTTTGTATCCAAAAACTCCCTGGAGATATTGACGATGTTCGGTCCCCTCCAGTTCATGACGAGACGGCCCCGGTCGGTAATATCCGCAACCTTTACCGCCTCCAGATTCTCCCTGGAAGCCTGTGCGATAAATGCTTCTTCATTTTCTTTGGCGATGACGACAGCCATGCGCTCCTGGGATTCGGAAATTGCAAGCTCCGTACCGTCAATTCCCTTATATTTCACCGGCACCTTATCAAGGTCAATAATAAGGCCCGGAGCCAATTCCCCTATCGCTACGCAAACGCCGCCTGCGCCGAAGTCATTACAGCGCTTGATCATACGGCTCACATTGCCGTTTCTGAACAGCCGCTGCAGCTTGCGCTCTGTGGGAGCATTTCCCTTCTGCACCTCAGAACCGCAGGTCATAACAGATTTCTCGTCGTGCTCTTTAGAAGAACCGGTAGCACCGCCGATACCATCCCGGCCGGTCCTTCCGCCCAGGAGAATGACGATATCTCCTGCGGCAGGAACTTCGCGCACAACATTTTCAGCAGGCGCCGCGGCAATGACTCCGCCGATTTCCATACGCTTTGCAACATATCCCGGATGATACAGTTCCTGCACCTGCCCTGTGGCAAGTCCGATCTGATTTCCGTAGGAACTGTATCCGGCAGCTGCACCGGTGGTTATTTTTCTCTGAGGGAGCTTCCCCTTCATGGTCTTGGAAACCGGCACGGTAGGATCTGCAGCACCGGTGATTCGCATAGCCTGATATACATAGGAACGGCCGGAAAGAGGATCTCTGATCGCACCGCCCAGACAGGTAGCCGCACCGCCGAAGGGTTCAATTTCAGTGGGATGGTTATGGGTTTCATTTTTAAACATAACCAGATAGTCTTCCTCTTTCCCGTTAATATGGGCTTTTACTTTAATACTGCAGGCATTGATCTCCTCAGACTGATCCATGGCCGTAAGATAGCCCTCTTTGCGCAGGTATTTTACGGCGATCGTCGCCAGATCCATAAGAGATACAGGCTTTTCCCTTCCCAGATCTTTCCGGACATCAAGGTAATCCTGATAGGTATCCCTGATGACCTGACACTCCGGACAGTCTTCAAAGGTAACCTGATTCAGCCGGGTAAGGAATGTGGTATGGCGGCAATGGTCAGACCAGTAGGTATCAATGACCCGAATTTCCGTAAGAAAAGGATCTCTGTGCTCTCTGTCACGGAAGTAATCTCTGCAAAAAGCCAGGTCTTGGTCGGACATCGCAAGACCCATGTCTGCACGTAGTTTTTGGATTTCTTCATCACTGGAATGAATGAAGCCTTTCATCACTGCTACATCGGCTGGAATTTCCGCCTTCATTTCCAGAGTTTCCGGCTTGTTCAAGGCGGCTTCTCTGGATTCCACAGGGTTAATACAGTAGTTTTTTATCTTTATCAGGTCATCCTCTT
>CBCSVZ010000154.1:0-3651 GCA_965143695.1 uncultured Oscillospiraceae bacterium | reverse complement strand
CAGTCTGTCATAGTATATTCCGGCTGATCTCAGCTTTTCGTGCGCCTGTTCATAGGGAAGCTCCGAAAGAATCTCTAACCGGCCGCCTTTACAGCGAAACCGATAGACTTCCTCCGAATTCAATAAAAGCGCTGCCTCCAACGTAACCTTTTTGATTTCCGATGGCTGATGACTGACCAGTTTATATGCTCCTGCGGCTAAGAGTTCCTGATCCGGATAGGTCCCCCTTATGCCTACGCATTTCATGCCTGCGGACACCGCTGCCCGGATACCGCTTACGGAGTCCTCTGCCACCAGACACTGTGCCGGAGCAAGCTCCAGTCCTGCCGCTGCTTTCAGAAAAATTTCCGGGTCGGGCTTATTGCGGATGACATCGTCGCCGGTCACCACGAAGTCGATATGCCCGGGATCTATGCCTGCCGCCCTTATATTGGCCGTTACCTTGATCCTGGCGGCACTGGAGGCAACTGCCAACCGATAGCCCCCCCGGTGCAGTCTTTCGATTTCTTCGGCGACTCCGGGGTAGCGAATTGCCTCTTTGTCTACAATTTCCAAATACTTGCGGTACATATGGTCTGCAAGCTCCGGAGAGTAGGGAATTCCGTATTTTGCGCCCACACCGCCGAAATACTTTTCACTGCCGGTACCGAAGAAGGAAGTAAAATCCTCCGGACGCACCGGAACACCGTAGTCCGCAAAGCCTTCTATTGTAGATTGCAGCATGGCCTCTTCTGTATCCAACAGAACGCCATCCATATCAAATATAATTCCGGATATCTCTTTCATGCTTCTTTCTCCAGCGTTCTCAGCAGGAGCTGTGCATAGCCCCGGGCGAGAAAATCATTGGGGTGATTGATGTTGTTGCAGGACATATCCCAGTACCGCTTGTGCGCCAGCAGATCCTCATAATAGGTGGTCATATCGGCTACGACAATGTGATTGGAGGTCCCGAAATTTGCCTTCTTCAAGGCGTCCCGGAAATCCGCCTGATTCCCGCTGAAGTTTGTTTCGGGGTTCGCCAGCATCGTGGCTATGAGAATAAATTCACAGTCATAGTTGCCAAGGCTGACGGTATCGATTATTTCGCCGATGTTTTCGGTAAACTGATAAGGGTCTGTCCGGATATCATTCATGCCAAAGGCGATAATTGCCAGATCCGGTTCGTATTCTTTTCCCTTTTCATAGGCGTTTTCAACACCCCAGGCGGAGTCGGCACCTCCTACGGCAGTGTTGATGACCGTAATACCGTCGTAACCGTACTTTTTCTTCAGGGATGCCTCCATCATTTCAAACCATTTTGGAGCGAAGGGCTCATCTCCGGTGTCGGAGCTGGAATTGGCGCCGGTGGCAATACTGTCCCCGTATACCAGAATTTTAACGGGTTCCTTTTTCTCCAGCTTGGAAAGGGTAATGGGAAGATTTTTTCCCTGAGCAGGGGGGACGGTGCCCTCCCATGTATCTGTATGGATGTAGGTGACCGCGATTTGCAGCTGATGCAGGTTGAAGCCGTCGCACCAGAGCACATAGCCTTCTCCTCCGACTTTGTCGAGCTTGGGTCCGCTGTAATCCTTTCCGGGATAGTATCTGGAATAGGCCACTGTCTCTATGGAGGAGCCTTCCGGAATCACCAGCTTTCCCTCCTGCAGGATATAGTCCTTTCCCTCTTCGTAGAGCGTTTTCAGAGAAGAGTCTCTCACGGCCAGAATCTTTTCTGCTTTATACAGAAGAGGAATGGGCTGTATGGACCCGTCCTGTTCTTCCAGCGGCATGACCGCCTCGTTGTAGATCACATCGCTTTCCCAGTAATTCGCTGTATATTTCTCCAAATCGTATGCGGGGCAGTCCATATCGTCTTCCTCCAGACTTTTCATTATTCTATTGATTTTCATCGATGTACATCCGGGTAAAATGCTCAGTGAAACACATATGACAATTATAACGGCAAGCGCTTTTTTCATGATTTGCAATCTCCGCTTTTTAAATTTACTAGAATATTGCCTATTCTATCATTTTTCTATTGACAAATCAATTGTCCGGCGTTATAAATATAAAGAATCTGTTTTAAATATTAACTTTACTAAAAAAGAGGTAATTGTTCATGAAAAAAATTTTGAAACCAGTTGTTGGACTTTTGCTTTGTACTGTTATGATACTGACGCTGTTCGGATGCAATGATCAGAAATACAGAGACCTGAATCTGCAAACCATAAAGCCGGGTGATGAAATAACCGTAGAAGGCAATGTTAAATTTACATGCAATATATCTACCTTGGTTGAAGCATCTGCCGCCAATGCCGTGCTGGATGCCTTTCAGGACGCTTACCCGAACACCTCTGTTACCAGAGACTACAATCCCGGAAACATTCCTGCCAGAATTGCTTCCGGAGAGATCGGCGATGTATTCTGGTTCACAGGTCCGGAAACATATAATTATGCAGTGACGCAGAAGTGTCTGCTTTCCTTGAATCAGTTTATTGAACCGTTACATATTGATATGTCGAAGGTGTTTACCGGAATCTTACAGATCGGTATGGTTGAGGGACAGCTTTATATGGTGCCCCGGGACTACAATCATATTGTCATGCTGTATAACAGAACTGCCTTGAAAGAGGCCGGTCTGGCAGATCCGGAGAGCGGATGGACATGGGATACCTTCAAGGATTACTGTACCCGGCTCACAAAGGTGGATCCCAATGACAACTCCCATTTTACCCAGATCGGAGCTGATTTCCAGCTGGCATGGGCTCCGTGTTATATACCGGTACTGGAAGGCTGGGGAGGTACATGGGTAGACACGGAAGAAAAATATGTATCTCTGACCAATGACAAGGTTCTTGCGGGTATTGAAGAGGTTCTGTCCTTTGCCAATACCGGTGCGATGCATAAGGATTACTGGCAGGATGACGGAGCGTACAGCAATATCAATAATCTGAGCTATGTATTTTCGGCTGTCTGCTATCCTATGGTACAGCCTCTGGCAACTGCCTATGATGAAGCCGGTATTGACTGGGATTTCTGTGATTTCCCTTCCTTCCCTACGCATGTAGTCGGTACGGGCGCCTCCGGTTTTGCGGTATACCGATATACCCGAAATCCGAATGCTGCCGCGGCTCTGGCTCTGTTCTTCCTGTCCAAAGACGGACAGTATGCTTATCACAGCAATGCAGGCGGTTCTGGTCCGCGGGTTAAAGAGCTTGCGGAGGACAGCTTCTGGAGAGGACACGGGGCTACCAAGGAGGGCTGTGACTGGTCCGTTAAGAATTACGATGCCTTTATCAGCTTCCCGGAAGCGGACATCAACGGAGAAGTAAACTGCCGCATGCCTATCAAAGTGGCCAAGGCAGTCGGCGACGGTTGGCAGGCTGTGCTCAACAATTACTACAATGAAGGTTCCTATATGGATCAGCTCACCTTTATAGAGACCAAGGCAAATGAGACCTGGCAGTCGATTCTGCGGACACTGAAGGACTGATTGCTGTTTCATCAGGCATTTCGGGGACAAAGCCAACTCTTCAAGATGCGGAATGATTGCGTTTTGAATTTTGCAAAAACACGATGTTATAATCCATATGTAGTTTGCAAGGGTGGCCAAAAATCAATATATAGATATTGAAGATTGAATAAACACAATATATAATGTTTGAACGATCC
>CBCSVZ010000153.1:0-3658 GCA_965143695.1 uncultured Oscillospiraceae bacterium | reverse complement strand
ATTATGACAGAGACATATTTTACGCCGTTCCTGAAAGCGCCTGAAGGAAGCGCAAGGGAGATCGGTAAAATAGCAGAAAAGCTTCCCATGGATCTCGGCGTTCTGATCAACAGGTACGCGGATCCTTTTCTGGGCAGAGGCAGTTTACTGTTCCGGGTCATGTCCGTATCAGGCATGGATGAGGCCGTTGTTTCCGATATTGACGCGGAGCTGATCAATACCTACCGTCAGGTACAAAGTCACGTGGACGATTTGCTTGACGAACTGCAGGTAATAGAAAACAAATTTACCGAAAGAAGCTATGAGGAAAAGGCCGATTTCTACAAGTCCGTCCTGTGCCGGTATCAGTATCTGTGCAGCTCCTCCCGGACAGATATCGCGCTGCAGAAAGCAGCAATGTTTCTGTTTCTGAATGCAGCAGAATATATCACCCAGAAGCAAAACAGCGGACGCATAGTGACCTCCCGGGGCACGGAAATCATTTTACCCGGACAGGCAATGAAGATGTCGCGGATCTGCGACGAAAGAGCCTTGCGGATCTGCTCCCGGCTTCTGGAAAAGGTGAAAATACGCTGCTGCGATTTCAGAGAGTGTCTGGAATATGTGGATGATAAGACGCTGCTCTGCCTGGATCCTCCGGCCGTTAATCAAAAGAAAACTGCATACCCTTTTACGAAAGAGGATATGCAGTCCGTATTTTCCATATACAGAATCGCCCGCAGCTTAGGCGCCGAGGTCATACTGTCCGAAAAGGCTGTACGCGAACAGCAGTAAGCCCACAAGCACGGTCAGGATCATACCGGAATTGACAAACACAGTCCGGAATCTCATTCCTGCCGGTATCGAGGGCCGGCGGGCAGGAAGCCGGAAATCTTTCCGCCTTATGATCAGCAGCACAACACCCGCTATGGCAATGCCCCACATAAGAAATACATAGAGCAGCAAAGCGACCAGTGCAGAAGCATTCTCCTGCCAAAAGAGCATCAGGTCCTCTGCCGCGGTAAACCCTTTGTTTAAGAGCAAGGGCATCGCACCTCCCAGAAAATTCACCAGAAAATGCAGGGCCACCGTGTATCTGAGCCTTCCTGTTCGCAGATAGAGATACGCAAACAGAAGTCCCACGGAAAAGGCATAAAAGAACTGATAGAAATTGCCGTGGCACAGACCGAAGGCAAGGGCTGACACCAGGATCGCGCCGGTATGACTGTATCCCGCCAGGGCGCGAACAATACATTTCCGGAAGAGGAACTCCTCCAGAAGCGGAGCCACCACCAGCAAAGAGATCAGCTGAATCCATAGGGCGGAACCGTTCAGGAGACCGTTCAAAGGATTTTCGATGCTCTTATGAAGGACAGTCTGTGCCGCAAGCATCAGGATATTCCCTATGATATTTCCCGCATAAGTGAGCCCGATAACCATACAAAAGGCTGTCAGAAATTCTGTGGGAGTCATTTTACGGCCCAAAGGGAGAGGGGCAGCAGGCTTATGATTGATCACAGCTACTGCCGCCAAAAGGCCGAAAACATACATCGCCGCAATTCCCAGCGCAACAGTAAACCAGGCTTCCTTCAGCAGAGGCGAACGAACGGCCAGCAGAACTGCCAAAACGGCAACCTCAAAAATCAGGGCCACTGCAATAAAAGCAAAGATGCCCCAGCCTACCCGTGAAAACTGTTTTGACGCCGCTCTGCCATCAAATTCATTCATCTTTGAGATTTACTCCTAATATCCGGGCAATACGGTCCTCCATGTCTGCCGGCATACATACGCCCCTGTGAAGCACCGGTTTTTGATCCAGTCCCTTCAGCGGCTCCGGTATCGGGTGCCCGGTCTTGGCAGAAAGATATTCCAGAAGCTCAAATTCCGTCATGCCCTGTACGGCATCCCGTCCGAAAATAGCTTCGGCCACGCTCTTGTTAAACTTAAAGGGACTTGCCGTGGAAGCGGCAATCGTCTGCGTGGTATCTCCGGTTGCTTTTACATAATTTTCGTATACATGGATTCCTACCGCCGTATGCGTATCGGCAAGATAACCGTAGTCCTCATAAACATGCCGGATCGTTCCTTCGGTCTCCGCCTCTGTGGCATAGCCTGCCCAGAAAAGATTCTGAAGGGTATCCGAGGTCTTGGCATCTACAGTATAGAGCCCATCTGTCCTGAGGGCTGCCATATAAGAGGCCACCGCCTCTGTGTCACCGCCGGTTACATCGTAAAGCAGTCTTTCAAGATTCGAGGAAACCAAAATATCCATGGCCGGCGAAATCGTAGTCATGAATTTTCTGTTAGCGTCATATGTGCCCGTGTGCAGAAAATCCGTCAGCACATTGTTGTCATTGGAGGCACAGATGATGCGGTTTACGGGCAGTCCCATTTTCATGGCATAATAGGAAGCCAGAATATTACCGAAGTTCCCTGTGGGCACCGCAATATTCACCTTGTCACCCAGCGCGATCTTACCCTGCCTTACCAGACTGTAGTAGCCGTGGAAATAGTAAATGATCTGAGGCAATAAGCGTCCCCAGTTGATAGAGTTTGCAGAGGAAAGCTCATATCCGTTTTCTGCCAGCAGCGCAGCAAAAGCTCTGTCCCCGAAAATTCCTTTTACACCCGTCTGGGCATCGTCAAAGTTTCCGTTTACGGCAATAACATGTACATTCTTTCCCTCCTGGGTGATCATCTGGTATTTCTGCATCTGACTGACGCCGTCTTCGGGATAGAATACAATGACCCGGATACCCGGTACATCCTTAAAGCCTTCCAGAGCAGCCTTACCCGTATCGCCGGAGGTGGCCGTAAGGATAACGATCTCCTTGCCGTCACCGCAGATCTGATTGCTTCTTGTCATAAATTCCGGCAGGATCTGCAACGCCATATCCTTGAAAGCAGAAGTGGGGCCGTGCCACAGCTCCAATACATTTAAGCTGTCAGATACGGATACCACCGGGGCAGGGTCATCCGCCGGGAAATTACCGCTGCAGTATGCGTTTGTAACGGCCTCCTCAATGTCCTCTGCCGTAAAATCCCCCGCATACCTGCTGACAATAGATACCGCCAGCTCTTTATAGGACATTGCGGCCATACGCTGAAATTCCTCCGCTGTAAGCACACAGCTTTCCTGGGGAACAAAAAGCCCTCCGTCGGGGGCAATTCCCATTTTAACAGCCTGTGAAAATGTCACATCGGAGCTTCCGCCTCTCGTACTCTTATAGAGCATAAATTCACCATTCCTTTTACAAAAATATCAGTTGACTGCCTGGGTCGCCGCCGGTGTTGCCGCCGGTGTGATGGTAGGCGTCGGTGCCTCGGTTGCCACAGGGGTAGGATCCGATGTGGAAAAAGGCGTATATTCAGAATCCTCCACAGGAGAATCCGAATGATAATAGGGATCCGGGTTCGGGCTGGGTGTGATCTGGGACTGGGCATAGAGCTTTTTCAAATCGTCCAGCTCATTTCTGAGTTTTCTGTTCTCTGTTATCTGTCCCATCAGGGAGACACTGACAACAATAATAAAGATCAGTATGATCACGGAGGCCACCGAAAGGATAATATTATCCTTCGGGGCAGGCGCATAACTGCCTGCGTCCTCCTGTCTGTTTGCGCTCTCGTTCTCCTCTGCCGTACCGTCCTCTTCACTGAAAACCTTCTTTTTATAAACCTG
>CBCSVZ010000152.1:0-3665 GCA_965143695.1 uncultured Oscillospiraceae bacterium | reverse complement strand
CTGTAAAGATTCTCAATCTGTTTCCATTGAGAAGAGTTTACGAAGCTCTCGGAAGCCACCAGTTTCACTATGGATGCCCCGCCGCTTATCGCTTCGGTTACAGACCGGAAACCCTCTAAAAAGAAGCATCCGGCCTCCCGGCGGTTCTTGCGCTTTTGCAAACCCTCAATAAATTTTATATTCAAGCCTTTACCTTCTCAACCAGCTTTGTGAAAGCAGCCGCGTCATTCACAGCCATATCAGCCAGAACCTTTCTGTTCAGCTCAATGTTGTTCTTCTTGAGCGCATCCATAAGTCTGCTGTAGGTAGTGCCGTTCATTCTTGCAGCGGCATTGATTCTTGTGATCCAGAGCTTTCTGAAATCTCTCTTCTTTGCTCTTCTGTCTCTGTAAGCATACATGGCAGATTTCATCACTGCCTGATTTGCGGTTCTGAATACGGTGCTCTTTCTTCCGAAATAGCCTTTCGCCAGTTTGATGACCTTCTTACGTCTTGCTCTTGTAGCAACTGAATTCTTTACTCTTGACATATCTCCTTACCTCCTCTTATGCGTATGGCAGCATTTTCTTTACTGTAGCTGCGTTTGCATCGGCAGCGTATGCCGGCATCTTGTGGCCCTTCTTGGACTTTCTGGTCTTGCTTACCAGTCTGTGACGGCGGCAGGCATGGCTCATCTTTACTTTGCCATTTGCGGAAATTTTGAATCTCTTCTTTGATGCACTGTGTGTTTTTACCTTAGGCATAATACAAACCCCTTTCGTTTATAAAGAATTATCTGTACAGTATCTGTTATCACTTAGGACTTATGACTGCATTCATCCTGCGTCCTTCCAGCTTGGGCTTCTTATCTGCTGCGCCGTATTCGGACACATCCTCAAAGAATCTCTGGAGCAGCTCCTCACCGGCTTTGGTAAAATTCATTTCTCTGCCCACAAATTTGACAGTGACTTTCACCTTGTCGCCACCCTGAAGAAACTTGATGGCGTTCTTCAGCTTTACCTGATAGTCGTGTTCACCAATTCCAAGTCCTAAACGAACTTCTTTGATATCCACAATTTTCTGGTTCTTACGAGCTTCTTTTTCTTTTTTAGCCATGTCGAACACATACTTTCCGTAGTCCATGATCTTACAGACCGGCGGCTGAGCATTTGGTGCAATCTTAACAAGATCCAGATTCTTGGAATAGGCCAGATCCAAAGCAGCGGTAGGAGACATAATGCCCACAGGCTCTCCGTCATTGCTGATGACTCTGACTTCCCTGTCCCGGATTTCCTCGTTAATCATCAAGTCGTTCTTACTTATAACAGACACCTCCAAAAAATAAAATCGGCGAATTGAGCCTGAAGCCAATCCGCCGAAATACTTTTCGATAAGAAACGTATATAAACCTTGCGTCTGAGTCAACGCCGGGTGAGAAGCGGATCACTTCTTCTTTACTCGCATGGCGTAGTATACCACATTTGCAGACGCAGTGTCAACACTTTTTCACAGCCGGTGACAGAGCGTCGAAAGAGGTCGAAACTATTAGTATGTATTTTATTGTAACAAAAAATCAGCTATGATATAATATGTCACTTGCAAAAATGAGGTGATAGATATGCTGTATGCCAAATATGAATACATAAAAGAGTTGGAGAAAGAACAGGAAGCGCTCAGAGAGATTGTAGAAAGCGGTTGCAGAAAAACTGTTTTTCGAAGAAATCGGAGCGGTAAAATCTTCTATTATGAAGTAACCTTTCGAAACGGCAAGCGTACTCAAAAGTCAATTCCCGATAAGCAACTCGGCGAAAAACACTACCGGCAATATGCGCAATACCGCTTTGCAAAAGAACAGCTCAAACAGATTCGGAATGAATTAAGTTCCCTGCAAACAGACAGCGAAGCCCTGAGGCAGCAGCTTATAGCAGAGTATAAAATAATCCAGGCACTGCCGGAAGGTCCCCGATCAGAACAGAACTTCAGAACGGAGGGACTGATATATGAAACATTACGCGGCGAGAAGGTCCGGTCCAAATCGGAGGCAATCATTGCAGATGCCCTGTACCGTCACGGGATTTCATATCAATATGAAAAAGTTCTGAAAAAAGACGGCATTACACGGGTAGATTTTACCATTGAAAACAATATAAGAGGGCAAACCATGTACTGGGAACATTTCGGAAAAATGGGCGAACCGGACTATGTACTGGAGTATCTGAAAAAGAAGAAGCGATACGAAAACATGGGAATTATTGAGGGTAAAAATCTCATTGCCACTTATGAATTTTACGGCAGCGGCAAGCCATCCCTCCCCTTCGATGCCCGGCAGGCAGAGGCAGCCATACTGAAGTACTTGGATGTTCCTCCGGGCGGAGTGTGACAGAAGACGGAGGTCAACAGATTTCTGTTTTTTGGCCGTCTGTTGACCGCTTGGTCAACAGAAATGCGGAATTCTGCCGTTTGTTGACAGGAAAACGCTTTTCAAACGCATTTCAATACGGATTTTCAAGTTTTTTTGAAAAATATAGGCATTTGAAATAAAAAAACAGAGGAAAACGGTCAACAGAAAGCTGAAAAAGAATAAGCTTGTTGACCTGTGGGCAACAGACTGCGCTAAATGCCCCCAGGTGTTGACCGAACGACTATAACCATGACCGCAGCTGCGTCATATCCTCCCGTACAGTTCATTCCAATGCCGCAATTTCTTCCGGTCAATGGAATTCAGCTGCTCCCGCGTAATGCGGTAGCTCCAGTTGCCCTCTCCTAAGCCGGGCCTGTTCATACGGGTATCCGCTCCATAGTGCAGAATATCCTGTATGGGCATCATCACCAGGTCCGCGTGGGAAGCCAGCATCATCCGGATAATAGAATCATAGCATCCGTCCCAATTCTCCCCCTCATAGCCGCAGTAGTCCAGAAGCCTTTTTCTGTCGGCAGGGTCCATTTCCCATACATAGCCCAGCAGCGTATTATTATCATGAGTACCTGTATAGGCAACCGTATTTCCGGGATAGTTATGAGGAAGATGGGGCGAATCGCTGTCGCCCAGAAAGCCGAACTGCAGTACCCGCATTCCCGGGAAGCCGCTGTATTCCACAAGACTGCGAACCTCGTCCGTAATCACGCCCAGATCCTCGGCAATAACCGTTTTCCCTGCGGAAACCTCTTTGAGACAGTCCACAAAGTCCGTTCCGGGACCCTTCACCCATTTTCCCTCTCTGGCCGTTTCCGCCGTTGCAGGCACGCTGAAATAGGATTCAAAGGCACGGAAGTGGTCGATGCGCACTCCGTCGAAAAGCCGGAACATGTATTCCATGCGCTGACGCCACCAGCGGTAACCGTCCTGCTTCATTCTGTCCCAGTCATACAGCGGATTTCCCCAGAGCTGGCCGTCTGCACAGAAATAGTCCGGGGGCACTCCTGCCACACATGCAGGGCGTCCTGTCCCGTCCATCTGGAAGAGCTCCGGATCGGCCCACAGATCCGAGCTGTCCAGGTCTACATAAATAGGGACATCCCCGATGATCTGCACGCCCTTTTGATTGGCATAAGTCTTGATTTCCGTCCACTGGGTGAAAAACAGGTACTGGGTAAAGGCCCACACTTCCCGGGTAAAATCTCCTTTTTGCTCCATAAACCGGCAAAAGTCATCCAAATGGGGATTCTCTTTGATAAATGTCATGATG
>CBCSVZ010000151.1:0-3678 GCA_965143695.1 uncultured Oscillospiraceae bacterium | reverse complement strand
TATGTACACGGAAAATCCGGCTGCAAGGAAGAAGCCGGTGACTTTGCGGAGATTGTATGTGACAGAGGATTTCAGGTGGTAAGCTTTGATTTGCCCCGGCACGGAGAGCGTAAAGACAGTGAAACAAAGCCGGTCCCATGGGAAGCTGTACCGGAGCTGCAAAGCATATTACCATACTTAAAGCAGCGGTGGCAGAGCATTTCCCTGTACGCAAACAGCCTCGGCGCCTATTTCTCCCTGCTGGCATTTTCAGAAGAGCAATTTGCAAACTGTCTGTTTGTCTCCCCCATTCTGGATATGGCCGCACTGATTGATAAAATGATTGTCTGGGCGTCGGTAGATGCCAGACAGCTGCAGGCGGAAAAGGAAATCCCCACAAGTTTCGGGGAAACGCTTTCCTGGGAGTATTACACCTATGCCGGGAAGCACCCCATTCAAGTCTGGAACAGTCCGACCGCCATTCTCTACGCCGGGCAGGACAATATGACCGACCGTCACACCGTCACCGATTTTGCCGCCGTCTTTGGCTGCCGCCTGACAGTTTATAAAGAGGGAGAGCACTGGTTTCACACAGAAAAACAGCTGGCTGTGCTACGGGACTGGATTCGGAAAAATTACCGGCTGCCCTAAGCGCTATATCTTTCCGGAAAGGCTTGGCGCTGCGCATTTTACCCTCCGCCTCCACAAACCCACATTTTCTTTACACATTACAAGATTTAATGTTTTATTGACGATACGCCCTCCGGTTTGTATAATAAACACACAGATATTCCCTGGGAACCTCTGAATTCATTAAGAAAGTCGGGATACAAAAATGACCATTCCTGAATACGCGGAATTAATTACCCAATACGCAAAAAACAATTACAGTAAAATGCTCCGGGAGCCGGACGGCGTTCTGAAATATAAATTTATCGTGCCGGGCAGCTGCTACAGCAACAGTCTCTGGGACTGGGACAGCTGGCTGACCAACATCGCCCTCCGGGAGATCTCAGACGACGGCATCATTGCCTATGAAAAGGGCTGCGTTCTGAATTTTCTGGACCATGTCGGCAGCGACGGCAGAATGCCCATCTGCATTTTACCTACAGGAAAAGCCTTCACAGAATACCAGAACACTCACAAGCCCACCCTTGCCCAGCATGCGGAATTTATTTCAGAAAAAATCGGCGATGTGGAGTGGCTGAGAGAGGGCTTTGAGAAAATCGAAAGCTATCTGGACTTCTACCGGAAGAACTGTCTGCACGACACCGGGCTCTTCTTCTGGCTGGATGACTGCGCCATCGGCGTGGACAACGATCCCTGCACCTTCTGCAGACCCCCCCGCAGCTCCGGCTCTATCTATCTCAACTGTCTGATGTATAAAGAGCTGCTGGCCACGGCAAAGCTGGCCGGACAGCTGGGGCTTCCCGAAAAGCAGAGCCTCTATGAGAAATATGCCAAAGAGCTGCTGGAGGCCATTCGGGAGAACTGCTGGGATGAAAGAGACGGCTTCTACTACAATGTGGATTTGAATGTACACCAGATCGGTCCCGGTGAGGCTTTGCACGCAGGCTGCCCGCCCCACTGGAAATGCCTGATCCAGCGTATCGGTGTCTGGAGCGGTTTCATGGCCATGTGGGCCGGAATCGCCACCAAAGAGCAGGCGGAAAGAATGGTCCGGGAGCACCTGCTGAACGAAAAGACCTTCTGCGCCCCTTACGGCGTGCGCACCCTGTCCAAGATGGAGAAAATGTACGCCATTATAAAATCCGGAAACCCCTCCTGCTGGCTGGGGCCCATCTGGGGCGTCTCTAACTATATGGCCTTCGACGGACTGGTAAAATACGGTTTTGAAAAAGAAGCCCGTGACCTGGCGGTGAAGACCGTCACCCTGTTCGGACAGGATATCGAGAAGAACGGTGAGCTTCATGAATACTACGATCCGGAAAGCGGTGTGGGCGTCAACAATCCGGGATTCCAGAACTGGAATCTGTTGGTGCTCAATATGATAGACTGGATGAGGAAGCAATAGAGGGAGCCTTTGCCATGTTCACAATCGGATTATCGACCAAGGAAAAGAATATTACGGAAGAGCTATTCTACCAATATCACAAAGCGGGAATTGAAGCGGCGGAGATCGCCACTTCGATGGAGGTCTGGAAGGAGCTCGACCTGAAAGAGATCGCCGCATGGGCCCGTCGGTACGGAATCAGACTGTGGTCCGCGCATCTTCCCTATTACTCTGTATATGACCGGGTGGATATTTCTTCTGCCGACAGACAGTACAGAGAAAAGCTGTTGGCCTGCTTTTATGATTTCATGGGCCGGAGCTGTGAAGCGGGAATCGATAAGTTTGTAGTACACCCCAGTACAGAACCCATCGGAGAGCAGGAACGGGCTGAGAAAATCAAGCTGGCACAGGACAGCCTCTTCCGCCTGACAGAGAAAGCAGCCCAATACGGCGTCTCCATGGCGGCGGAGAATCTGCCCCGCTCCTGTCTGGGCAGAAGTGCCGAAGAGATGCGTCAGCTTCTGGAAGCACATCCCCGGCTCAGAATGTGCTGTGATGTAAACCACCTGCAGCACGAGGATATCGGCGGATTTATCCGCAAATTTCCCGATAAGATCATAACCGTCCATATTTCCGATCAGGATTTCATAGATGAACGCCACTGGTTGCCCGGGGAGGGCGCCTCTGACTGGGACAGCATCTACCGCAGCCTGGAAGAAATCGGATATCAGGGCGTCTGGATGTATGAAGTGGCTTTCACCTGTCCCAATACGATCATCCGGGACAGAGACCTTACCTGCGCGGATTTCGTGAGAAATGCCCATGAGATTTTTGCAGGACAAAAGCCTACTGTCATCGGCGTAAGGAAAGAAAACAGATAACACCGGCAGGTAAAATAATGGATATCATCTACGAAAACAAAACCTCGGCACTTTACTATTGGACAGACTGCAATCTGGCCACGATCCCCCATTTTCACAAGCATATAGAGATCATATATGTAAAGCAGGGACGCACTGCCGCCTTTGCCGACCAGAAGCGGTATTTGCTGGAGGCCGGGGATCTGTTTATCGCCTTTCCCAATCAGATCCATTACTACGAAACCTTTTGCTGCGGGGAATACATGGTTTTGATCTTTTCCCCGGAAATTATTTTTGAGGCCGGCGCTGCACTGTTGAACAGCACCGCCGACCGGAATATGATCCACGCCGGTCGGGAACAGGAAATCGCGGAAATTTTCAGCCACATACAAAAAGCCGGCGGTCAGTATGCCAATGTTGCCTTAAACGGCTATTGCAACCTGCTGATGAGCCACATTTTACCCCGGCTTACGCTGAAGACCGTAAACACCGGAAACAATTCCACCCTGCACAGTATTCTGGACTTTTGTCTGCACAATTTTCGGGAAGCCATTACGCTGGATTATGCGGCGGAGAAGCTGCATCTGAGCAAATACTATATTTCCCGCCTGATCAATCAGAATTTAGATCTGAGCTTTAACGAATATGTAAATAACCTCCGTGTCAGCGAAGCCTGTACCCAACTGAAGGAAACCGATAAAAAAATAGCCGACATCTCAGAGGATGTAGGCTTTGGAACCATACGGTCATTTAACCGGGCATTTCGGCAGATCATGGATATCTCCCCCAGTGAATACCGAAACAGCATATCCCGTCTTCTGTAGG
>CBCSVZ010000150.1:0-3679 GCA_965143695.1 uncultured Oscillospiraceae bacterium | reverse complement strand
GATCTCGTCGGAGATCTCCATGATCCTTTCCTGATGGGAAATAACCAAAATGGTGCCGTTGGTGCTTCTGCGCATACGCTTAAACACTTCGATAAGATTGGAGAAGCTCCACAGATCAATACCGGCCTCCGGCTCGTCAAAAACGGTAAAGCCGGTCCTTCTGGCCATGGTCATGGCAATTTCGATCCGCTTGATTTCTCCGCCGGAAAGGCTGGCGTTGACTTCCCGATCTATGTAATCCCTGGCACAGAGACCTACATCGCTTAAATATTCACACATGCCGTGTTCATTCAGCTCCGCGCCCGCCGCCAGTGAAAGAAGCTCTCTCACTGTAATGCCCTTAAATCGGACAGGCTGCTGAAAGGCAAAGCCAATGCCCATCCGGGCTCTTTCGGTGACGGTCTTGTGTGTGATGTCCGTGCCGTTGTAAAATATTTTACCGCTGTCAGGTGTAAGGATCCCCGCAATAACCTTGGCCAGCGTAGATTTTCCTCCTCCGTTGGGTCCGGTAAGCACGATAAATTTCTTATCGTCCAGTGTCAGATTTACATCCTGTAAAATTTCCTTGATACCGTCTTCATTTTCCGCCTTGAAGCATATATTCTTCAGTTCAAGCATCTGTATCGTTCCTTTCGGTAAAATTGATTCATTTCATGAACCAGAATATTTTACCATAAAACTAGCTCCATTTAAAGAGCACGACTCCGGCTACCGTAAGAGCCGCGCCAATAGCACTTCTCCAGGAAAAATCCATTTTATCCGACCCGAACCAGCCAAACAGCTCTATGAGCCAGGCAACGATGAGCTGGGAGACTACGATGACCATAATACCATGGGCCGCACCGAGCTTTTGAATACTCAAAATCACCGTAAAGGTAATAAAAGCGCCCAGCACGCCGCCCAAAAGCTTGTATTTATCCTGCACGGCCAGCACCTGACCGAAGCCGGAATCTCTGCCGGTCACAAACCAGGCCGCCATACACACAAGAAAAGCGGTGAGCTGTACGAAGGCCGCAGAGATCCACATGCCCGTTTCCTTGCTGAGCCCCGTATTAAACACGCCCTGCACGCTCATGAGCGCTCCCGACAGCACCGCCGCTAGAATACCGAAAATCATAAGCTACCTCCCGAAACAGGTTTCAGGAGGTAGTATGCGCACATCAGAAGCCGAATATTCTCACAATGACCCGGAAAAGCATACATACACCGATACCGCAGGCGGTAGGAATCAGGGCTGCAAGAGCCGTCCATTTGACACTTCCGGTCTCTTTCTTTACGGTAAGCAGCGTAGTGGAACAGGGCCAGTGCATCAGTGAGAAAAGCATTGTGCAGACAGCAGTCACCCAGGTCCAGCCATTGGCCTCAAACAGTGTTTTCATGGCGGTTAGGCTCTCCAATTCCAGGAGGCTGCCCTGTGCCATATAGGCCATAATAATGATGGGGATCACAATTTCATTGGCCGGGAACCCCAGTATAAAGGCAATCAGGATCACCCCGTCCAGTCCCATAAGCCTTGCAAAGGGATCCAGAAAATCCGCACAGTGATTCAGGATACTGACACCGCCCACCTGCACATTGGCCATGATCCATATGAGCGCCCCCGCAGGTGCCGCAACCGCGGCAGCTCTTCCCAACACAAACACGGTTCTGTCAAAAACAGAGCGCACAATGACTTTTCCGATCTGAGGCCTCCTGTAGGGAGGAAGCTCCAGTGTAAAGGAGGACGGCATTCCTTTCAGCAGTGTTTTGGACAGAAGCTTTGTCACTGCGAAGGTGCTTCCGATGCCGAACACGATCACCAGCGTAAGCAGCAGCGCGGAGGAAACGGAAGAAAGCAGTCCCCCGGCGGTACCCACAAAGAACATGGTAAGAATGGCAATCAGGGTGGGAAATCTCCCGTTACAGGGTACAAAGTTGTTGGTAAGGATCGCGAGCAGCCGCTCTCTGGGGGAATCAATGATGCGGCAGCCCACAATACCCGCGGCGTTACAGCCAAAGCCCATGCACATGGTCAGCGCCTGTTTGCCGCAGGCACAGCACTTCTTAAAAGGTTTATCCAGATTATACGCGATTCTGGGAAGATACCCCACATCCTCCAGCAGGGTAAAGAGCGGAAAGAAGATCGCCATGGGCGGAAGCATGACGGACACAACCCAGGCCAACACTCGGTAAGCCCCCAATACCAGCAGGCCGTGAAGCCATTCCGGCGCATGGATATAGTGAAAAAAATCCGTCAGTCTGTCCTGTATCCAAAAAAGCCCCTCGGATAAAAGCTCCGACGGATAGTTGGCCCCGGTAATGGTCAGCCAGAAAATAAAGGCCAGCAAGAGCAGCATCAGGGGATAGCCGAACAGTCTGCTTGTAAGAATCCGGTCTGCCCTTCTGTCGCCTTCTGCATATTTACTTTTTTCATAAGTAACGGTATCTTTGCAGATTGCCGCGGCCTGATTCATAAGAGCCGCCACGATCCGATCCTTCAGCACATCGGTTGTGATTCCCTGTTCCTCCAGCGCTTCCGAAGCTTCCTTCAATGCGGTCCCGAGGCCGGGGATCGCCTCCATGTTTGTACCGGTAAAATGTTCTATTTCTCTAATGAGACTTTCGTCCCGTTCTAATAGCTTCAGGCTCAGCCAGCGGCTGCTGATTACATTTCCGGCTATCCCGGCAACCTCCGGCTCCAACCTGGATATAGCCGCCTCTATGGCAGCAGGATAGGTCACTTGCATTCGCTCAGTTGGTGCGATCTCAGCATCGGTTTCGATTTGTTTTTCCAAAGCCTTCATCAAGCCTGTCAGACTTTTCTTTTTTCTGGCCACGGTACTTACCACTGGCACACCCAGCCTTTTAGAAATTTCCGACAAATCTATTTTAATATGCTTTCTCCTGGCTTCATCCATGAGGTTGACGCACACAAGAACCCTGGGCGCGATTTCCATGGTCTGCAATACAAGATTGAGATTTCGTTCCAGACAGGTGGCATCACATACGACGATTACGGCGTCGGGATTTCCGAAGCAGATAAAATTACGCGCCACCTCCTCTTCCGCAGAATGTGCCATCAGAGAATAGGTACCGGGGATGTCTACCATGATATAATTTCTGCCTCCGTACATGCAACAGCCCTGGGCATTGGCCACCGTCTTCCCCGGCCAGTTTCCCGTGTGCTGCTTCATGCCTGTAAGCCCGTTAAAAACAGTGCTCTTCCCTACATTGGGATTGCCTGCCAGTGCGATCACTTTATCCTCCGGGGTCTGCTTCCTGATGACCAGCCCCATATCCACCGCCTTCATACCGATGGAACTGTTTGTTAAGCCCATATGCCTGCCTCCCGCTTTGTATCATTTGATGATAATGTTTTTACAGTCTTCTGACCTTATGGCTATCACCGCACCCCGGATCAGGAAAGCGGACGGATCGCCGCAGGGACTCCTGCCCAGGCACTCTACCCTCGTATCTTCAATAAGACCGATATCCAGAAGGCGCCGGCGCATACTGCCTCCTGTCCGCAATTCGCGTACCACCCCGTGCTGTCCCGGCTTGATTTCGTTCAATGTCATTTGCTGCTTCATAATATTACTGCCTTTCGAATAAATTTTAGGATAAGGAAACTTTATACCACATGTTATTCGTAAGAGGGAAAGAGTGTGCATATGGATCAGGGAGATAATTTCTACACCAT
>CBCSVZ010000149.1:0-3709 GCA_965143695.1 uncultured Oscillospiraceae bacterium | reverse complement strand
AAGGAGAATTCCTCCGGCAATTTTGCGGAAATTTTAAAGGCACTGCATCCGAAACAAAAATAATTTATTGACAGGAGGTTGTATCAGGCCATGAGAGGGTTCCGAAAAATCAACCGCGGACTTGTATTGTTTTTGATAATTTTGGCGATTCTGGTGACATATCTGACCGTTCTGGAATTGTCACGGATTTCCCAAAAAGCCGAAATCAAAGAAGTCTGCTTGCAGGTGACAGACCTCTACAGTCAGTGCATTGTAATTCCGCCGGAGCTTTATCTCCATGCGGAAGGCTCTTCTGAAGAGGCCTTTCAGAAGTACGAAGAGGAATGCTACAACAAGCTGGCACCTATGTGCTGCGAAACCAATACCGTAAGAAGTATATTGGAATACGCACTGGAAAATCAGCTGCACACTGACAATTACATAACCGGCTTTGGAAATGCTTTGATTGAGAACATCGCGTACTTTTTCGACGGAGACACCGTCACTGTCCAAATCAACACGACTTTAAATTACAGATCCGTATACAGCGGGCTTGAGGAAAACACCGGCAGCGGAATGTCGATAGTCTACCCCTGTTTCAGCTTTATGCTGCAAAAGGAGGACGGAAAATGGAAGCTGCTGGCTTTTGATCCGGATATTTCCTCTTACTCATCCGGCGGCTTCGACAGTTACAACAGCTATTACGGAGGGCTCTACTGATGGAAGGCGTATTACACATAGAGGGCCTTAGTAAATACTTCGGCTCTAAAAAAGTATTAGACAATATCTCTTTGGACGCTTACAGAGGCGAGGTGCTCGGACTGCTGGGACCCAACGGCGCAGGAAAGACCACTGCCATAAAAATCGTCATGGGCTTTCTGAGAAGCGATTCCGGGAAAATTACCGTTGACGGAATGGACCTGAGAAAGAACTACGAAAAATGCATGGCACAGCTGGGTGGAATCGTAGAGAACCCTGAAATGTACCGGGAGCTCAGCGGCCGGGTGAATCTGGAAATGTATGCCAGACTGCATGACAATGTTACGAAAGAACGGATCGATCAGGTGGTACACCTGGTGGGCATGGAGGCCCGCATAAACGATAAAATAAAAAAATACTCTCTGGGTATGAAGCAGCGTATCGGTCTTGCTCAGGCTTTGCTTCACAGGCCCTCCGTACTGATTATGGACGAACCTACAAACGGGCTGGATCCCACAGGCATCAAGGAGCTTCGGGACATTTTCCGAAAGCTTGCGCACGAAGAAAATATTGCCGTCATTGTGTCCAGTCATATGCTGGCGGAAATGGAGCAAATGTGCGACCGCGTGGCAGTCATTGACAAGGGACGCATCCTGATGCAGAAGCCCATATCCGAATTTATAAAGGATATCAGCGGCAATAATTCCTACCGCTTTTATGTGGACGATCCGGATGCTGCGATCCGGGCTCTTACAGAGCTTGGCAGCCAGTGTGATATGTCCTTAGGAGACAGCTGGTTTGATATCTGCTGCATCCGCGATTCTCTGCCCGATGTAACACGCTATCTGGTTTCCCGGGGAATCCGCGTCTATGAGGTAAACCTTATAGAGCACTCTCTGGAGGAAGCCTTTATTACACTGGTGGGAGGAGGTCATTCCATTGTCTAAAATAGGCGCTTTATTTCACAATGAAATCATAAAAATGCGAAAACGCGTATCCGTATTGGTCATTACCGTCATTATGATCGCCGCGATCATCGGCATCAGCGGACTGATCAAGATTGAGGATGTCCGGTTTGATTCCGGATACGACACATACCCCACCTATGATATGTACGGATCCGACCTGGCCGGTACAAAGGATTATCTGGAGCAGCTTGAGACGGAGATCACAGCCGCCAAAGAAAAGGGAGATACGGAAAATCTGATGTACCTTTACAATGAAAAGATTTATAATCTCACCTACTGCGCTATCCTGGAATTGCGTATTGATTATACCGATACAGGCAGCTCGGATTTTCGGAGCGACCTGATCGACGGTTTAAGTGTCTATCTGGAAAAGATCAATCAGTATACTGTGATGGAAGAGGCCTTTCCCGGCACACAGGACAAGGCCGAATATGCGTCTGCCCAGCAGACAGTGACTGCGCTTACTGAAATACTGAAGCAGCAGGACTATGCCGGATATGTGGAATACAGTAAAGATCTGATCCGTTCCATGACCGATATCAGCCAGGAGGAAAAAGAGCTTCTTCTGGAAAAATGGGATATCCTGCTGAAGCTGGATCCTACGGGCGGCATCGGAGACGACAGAGAGGAAAGCCGTACCGAATATGCCAGAAACGCCGCAAATACAGTGGAGTCCCTGGCCAAGACCATCATATATGAGCGGGATTTTACCAACGGCGCTAACGGAACAGGTTCTGTTACTCCGAAACAGCTTGAGGACTGCAAGGACACGCTGGCAACCGTACGCTACTGTATTGATAACGGGATTGAAATTTTTAATGCCGACGGGAGCATGGCTTCGGCGGCCTACAGTCTGGTATCTTCTATTGCAAATTCTCTCATCACCCTGCTGTTGATCATTCTTGCCGGCGCTATCATTTCCAACGAGATCGCCACCGGTTCTATTAAGTCCCTGATCATCGCCCCTGTACGCAGGTGGAAAATATTTACAGCCAAGCTGCTGGCCCTGCTGTCTGTAGCGACGGCCCTCATGCTGGTAAAATACATCTGTATCGTCGGGACCCAGAGTCTCTTCTGGCCCGATGCAATTCTGCCCTATGTATACGCTTCCTCCGGAACCGCCCACAGCATGAACTATTACCTGTATCAGCTTCTCTATTGTTTTGCAGAGCTTATGCCCATATTTATGGTTGCGGTCTTTGCGTTGATGCTGTCCGCCACCACAAGGAATACTGCTCTTTCCGTAGGGCTGTCTATGGGAATATACTTCGGAGGCTCCGTGGCAGCCAGTATTTTAAACGTCTTTTCTTCCGGAGAATGGCTCAAATTTATTCCGTTTAATAATATGGATCTGGCAGATAAGCTCTTTTCCATGTCTGCACTGACGCCGAATTACGGAAATGTGTCTATGCCGGGCAGTACATCGGCACTGTTTACGCTGGTATATATTATAGTGCTGTCCCTCTGTATGCTTTATATTGCCTTTGATTCCTTTACAAGACGGGATATCTGAGCGGGAACTGTGTTTCCCCTGCAAAGGTCCGATTGTTCAGACCGGACCTTTGCAGGGGATTTTTTATTCCTTCTCCCGGAGCCAATGGTCCGCAAGGCACTCTAAACGATCGCTCATATCCTGTGCAAACTCCGAATCCAGACTTTCCACATAGATTCGGAATACCGCTTTGGATTCCTCCGGGCACAGTCTGATCGTGGATTTGGAATCCCTGACACACAGTCCGTCCGTGAAATCCTCTCTGCCCTGAAATTCAGGCAGGGATGCAAAATATCCCATAAGACCTGCCTTGTGTCTGCTGCCGCATTTTACCGCACGGCCCGCAGAATACACCCCCGGAAATCTGCGCACGGCAGTCAGGCTGTCCTCCATACCCATGGCCCTGAAATGAGCCAGTCCCAGGTCAAAGGCAAAGTCATCAAAGAGCATCAGGTACTGGATCCGTACCCCCTCATCATCCATATAGGGCTCCATTGCCGCCATGACATCTCCCGGAAGGCCCCCGCAAATATGCACAGAAAGGCCTCTTTCCTCCCCTATTTTCCTCGCT
>CBCSVZ010000148.1:0-3735 GCA_965143695.1 uncultured Oscillospiraceae bacterium | reverse complement strand
GCACAAAATGCTGCAATTTCCATAAACCAGGCTAGATAGTATTGACCCGAGAAAATATTGACGGATCGCAGTACGCCGCCTTTCCCGAGGATATGTAATAAGACAACCATAAACATGGAGAGCATTCTGAGTGCGTCGATCCCGTAATTTCTTTTACTGACAATTTGTTCTCCCATGAAGCAGCTCCTTTTACCCATTGTATATTTTTATATTTTAACTTCTATCGCCTGAAATAGCAACCCGCAAAAAGTTGTAAAAACAGGTGCAATATGGTATATTTACCGTGAAGTAAAGATAAAAAGAAATACGAAGGGACATGATATATATGAAGACAGCCTTTTTCGGCGCGGGCAATATGGGCGGCGCAATTATCGGGGCAGCAATAGAGTCCGGTGCGGCACAGGCCTCAGAAATCATTGTTTATGATAAAAATACCCGGGCCGCAGAAAAATTTGCAAAGGAATACGGTACCCTGACAGCGGACAGTGCCCTTGCGGCAGCCCGGGAGGCGCAGGTGCTGTTTATAGCGGTCAAGCCGGCCGTGGTTCCCGAGCTTCTGAAGGAGATCAAAAGCGCGGCTGCGGAGCCGGGAAAGATCCTGGTGTCCATTGCGGCAGGTGTTCAGGTTTCCTCCTATACGGGCCTCTTAAACGAAAACATCAAACTGGTGCGGACCATCCCCAATATGCCTGCGATGGTACGAGAAGGCATTACCGGCATGTACTTTTATCATTTTACCCCGGAAGACAAGCCTGCAGGGGATTACATCCTCGGACTTTTCAATTCCTTTGGCAGAAGCGTTGTGGTTGACAAAGAGGATATGATAGATGAAATGGTTGCCGTGACCTCCAGCAGCCCCGCCTATGTGTGTCTGATGATAGAGGCCATGGCAGATGCCGCGGTAATGGCCGGATTTTCCAGAAAAGACGCCTATCTTATGGCGGAGCAGGCTGTTATGGGGACGGCAAAACTTCTGCTGGAAAGAGAGGTACATCCGGCGGTGCTGAAGGATCAGATCTGTTCTCCCGCAGGCACGACCGTAGAGGCCGTTGCAAGCCTGGAGGAGTCCGGCTTCCGGAGCAGTCTGATCAGGGCCATGGAAGCCTGCCGCAAGAAAACCCATCAGCTGGGCGGAAAGGACAGGAAATGAAGAAAGTAACGATCTACACAGACGGTTCCTGCTCTAAGAATCCCGGCCCCGGCGGCTATGGGGCAATTCTCATGTGCGACGGTGCAGAGAAGGAAATCAGCGGCGGAGCCTATGAGACGACCAATAACAGAATGGAACTGCAGGGCCCTATTGAAGCGCTGAAGCTTCTGAAAGAACCCTGTGAAGTAGAAATGTATTCGGACAGTGCCTATGTGGTCAATAGCTTTGAGAAAGGATGGATCTATAGCTGGGCCCGGAACGGCTGGACAAAAAAAGACGGCCCTTTGAAGAATGTGGATTTGCTGCAGGAGCTTTACGGCCTGTGTAAGACACACCAGGTAACCGGGCATAAGGTCAAGGGCCATGCGGACAACGCGTACAACAACAGGTGTGACAGGCTGGCAGTGGCCGAAACCGAGAAGCACAGACAGCAGCCCCGGGAGATTTCCAGAGACGAGGCCTATGACGGACCTCTGGCGGAAACCGTACAGGATACGGAAACTGTATTTCAGGGAAGAGTTTTCTCTGTTGAGAAGCTGAAGGTCACACTGCCCGACGGCAGGACCAGCTTCCGGGAAGTGGTAAGGCATAACGGAGGGGCCGCCATAGTGGCCGTTGACGGGGAGCAAAATGTCTACATGGTGCGTCAGTTCCGAATTGCCGCAGGCCGTGAGATGCTGGAGATCCCTGCGGGGAAAATAGAGCCCGGAGAGGATCCGGCGGTATGTGCAGCCCGTGAGCTCACAGAGGAGACGGGGCTGAAGGCGGGCAGAATCGAGCACCTGGTATCCATGTACGCAACCCCGGGATATTGCGGAGAGAAGCTGCATATATATCTTGCTGCGGATCTCAGCGTGGGCAATCCCCACAGAGACCCGGGAGAGTTTTTGAATGTGTGCAGCTATCCGCTGCGGGAACTGCTGGATATGGTTTACAGCGGCAAGCTGGAGGACGCCAAGACGGTTACCGGCTTATTGCTGGCCGCACAGCGGATTTTAAAATAAGGAGAGTCATTGAAATGAAAAGAGCACTTTGTATTCTGTTTGTATTTTTACTGCTGCTACCCACCGGCCGCATATTGGCTTACGATGACGCGACGGCCCAATCCATATACAGCAATGATCCCCTGAATAATGCCGTTTATAAGTCCTATGCAGTGATGAACTGCAACGGAGACAGAATACTTATGTCCAAAAACGGAGACGACCGGATGCCGGTAGGCAATCTGGTAAAGCTGATGCTGCTCTGCATGGCATATGATGCTCTTAATGAGGGGACGCTCAAGATGGATACCGTTCTGAAGGTACCGGAGGGCGTTACCAAGCTTTCGGGAAATACCGTTTATCTGGATTATTATAAAAAAGAAACGCTCACAGTAGAGCAAGCCTTAAAGGTGATTTGCGTAAATTCCGCCCATGACGCAGCCTACAGCCTGGCCTTGGGCATGGCGCACAGCGAAGGGGAATTTGTGGAAAAAATGAATAAAAAGGCGGAGGAAATGGGGCTTACCAATACACATTTTACCGACTGTACGGGCAGAGAGAGAACAGAGCAGTACAGCACCGCCAACGATATGGCCAGAATTGCCTTTTACCTTGTGAGCAACTATCCCCAGGTGACCGAGCTGACCTCCCAGAAGCTGGTATGGTTTACCCACAGTACGGGACTTGCGGATACCATGGTCTCTACTACCAACAGCATGCTGCGGTATTACAAAAATTCTACAGGGCTTTGCGCTACCAGCGACGATAAGATCGGCTATTGCTGCGCGACTTCGGCTACCGTCAAGGAAGAAAGCCTTGTGTGTGTGGTGCTGGGAGCTGCCGATGATAACGCGGGTATGGCAGTGGCCAGGAAGGTCCTGGAGGACTGTGCCTCGGAATTTCAGTATACCACGGTGGATGTAGCCGGCACCTTTGTAAGGCGTGTGGCTGTAGAGGACGGTGTGGAGAAAACGGTGAAAGCCGAGACAAAAGAGGATTTCAAGGCCTTTATCAAGGTAGCCGATAAGGATAAGGTGGAGAAGGAGATCAAGCCCGTGAAGGACCTGGCGGCGCCTCTGGAGGCTGGCGACAAGGTGGGAGAGGTCATCTATAAGGTCGGCGGGGAGGAGCTGGGCAGAGTGGAGATCATCGCTGCCGAGAAGGTTGAAAAAGCCGGATTCTTCACCCGGCTCATTCGTTGGTTTCTTTCCCTGTTCGGTCTGGAGTGAGCTTCTCAGGGTAAAATCAAATACCAGAGACTGTTCAGCAACCCGATAAATTTATTGTCAGGCCAGAAGATAATGCTGCCCAGATTGTTAAAATAAATCAGCAGGATAAAGCAAATGAAGATATAATTGCTGTATTTTTCAATGTTGTAAAGCTTGCGGTAATATTTGTAGGGGAGCAGGTTTGCGATGAATTCGTAGCCGTCCAGTCCCGGAAGCGGCAGCAGGTAAAAAGCTGCCAGAGAGATACAGATGATTTCTGCCGAGTAGAATATTTGACTTGCGTAGAATAAGACCATGGAATTGACATTGGGCAGCCATGTTATCATACGGGCGAACACGGTGCCTGTGAAGCCGGCACCTGCTCCTGCCAGAA
>CBCSVZ010000147.1:0-3747 GCA_965143695.1 uncultured Oscillospiraceae bacterium | reverse complement strand
GTTTTTTAACTGTTGGGCAATACCTCTGGTGGTGATACGCTCGCCAAAGCGATTCAGAAACAAGTAGCCCGATGTACGCTCCTGAGTTTTGAGCCATTCAAGAGTTTCATTACGAAGCTTTTTGGGAATATACAATCTGCGAAGCTTACCGCCTTTAGAATAGAGATCAAAGTAACCCGTTTCAACGTGTTCAATCTTAATACGAATCAACTCGCTCACTCTTGCACCGGTAGCACAAAGATACCATACAACAAAATACCACTCCATGATACCGTCCTTTTTTAGTGACTTTTTCAGAAATTTATAATCCGCATTGCTGATTACATTTTCAAGAAAGTTTTTCTGCTGAACCTTGACCGCCTTAATGCGAAGCGATTCTTTGCCAAGATACACGAGATACTTATTCATAGCCTGAATACGAAGATTGACTGTTTTAGGCTTAAAATTCTCCATAAGATAACCTTTGTAGGCAAGAAGATATTCTTTTGTAATACCGTCATAATGTTCTTCAAAATACCTTACCGTCCATAGATAAACATCGATCGTGTTTTCTGAAAGATTACTGCGTTTAAGAAATGCTTCAAATTTGTTTTTGTCCTTCAATAAATACACCTCCGTTATAATTTTGGTGCGAAATTCCCTGCACTTACTATTATAACAGATGTGTCTTTGTCTCTGAGATTAACCTCGCCGAAGCTGGTATACAGGTGCAGCTGTTTGACACCGGAAACCGTTTCAACCGTGATGTTATCTTTCTTAACAAAACCGTTATCGTAAAGATATTTTCCCACACAGCGAATGGAGTTGCCGGCAATTCCCGCCGGAGAACCGTCACTGTTGAAAACCCGCATCTTTGCGTCGGCTTTGTCACTGTTTTCGATAAGGACGATACCGTATCCGCCGATCCCCTTATGTCTGGAGCAAAGGGGAATACAAAGGGATTCCGGACAGGTAATGCGGCCGTCGAAATTTTCTATAAAGATATAATCGTCACCGGTGGCCTGCATTTTGGTAAAAGCAAGCTCCTGTCTGGTCTTTCGCATGTTGTTGATGTCCACCAGCTCTGTATTCTGCTGTGTATAGCGGCTGGCAATAATGTCAGCCAGCGCATTTGCAGTATCCAGGGAGGTGAAGCAGGGAATCGACAGCTGCAGGGCCCGCCTGTGCAGGGCGATATAGTCATCTACGGTAGAATCCATCAGAGCTCCTGTATATACAATGTAGTCGATTCTATTACTCTCCAGCAGTTCAAAGGCGTGATCGCTTTCCTTGATTCCTGCTACCTGGGTCACATAGATGCCGAGACCGGAAATTGCCCTGGCCGTGTCCTTGGTCGCATAGATATCAAATTTCAGATCATCCAGCTTCTTTGCCAGTGTCACGATTTCCGTCAGATCGTGAACATCTACGCTGATGAGTACGCCGTGCTGCTTGTTCACTTTGGAATTGACCACCATTCCGGCAGAGGTAAGCCCCTTGAACAGCGCTTCTGCAACAGTCTTTCCGATTCCGAGTACCTCTCCGGTTGACTTCATTTCCGGTCCCAGATAGGCGTTGACATCACTGAGCTTCTCAAAGGAAAATACCGGCACCTTGACCGTGTAATAGGGAGGGATTTTGTAGAGTCCCGTGCCGTATCCCAGAGACTTCAGCGATTGTCCCAGCATGACCTTTGATGCGATATCCACCATGGGTACGCCGGTGACCTTACTGATATAGGGGACGGTACGGGAAGCACGGGGATTGACCTCAATGACGTAGAGCTCATTTTGATAGATCAGGTACTGGATATTCACAAGTCCCTTGGTTGCAAGCGACAGGGCGAGCTTTCGGGAACAGTCTACGATCTTCTCCGTCATCATATCATTCAGATTATAGGGCGGATATACGGCAATCGAGTCGCCGCTGTGTACGCCCGCCCGCTCGATATGCTCCATGATTCCGGGGATGAGGATGTCCTTTCCGTCAGAGATTACGTCCACTTCAAGCTCGGTGCCCATCATATATTTGTCTACCAGAACAGGGTTATCAATGCCCTGAGATAAGATCCGGTTCATATAGGTGGTGACTTCTGCCGCATCGTGGACGATCTTCATGTTCTGACCGCCGATCACATAGGAGGGGCGCAGTAACACGGGATAGCCCAGCTTGTCCGCAGCGCACAGGGCTTCCTCCAGTGTATGGACACCCATTCCCTGGGGGCGGAAAATGTTGAATTTTTCCAAAAGTGCGTCAAAGCGCTCTCTGTCCTCTGCAATATCAATACTCTCGGCAGAGGTCCCCAGAATCGGAATGTGATTTTTGTGCAGGAACTGTGTCAGCTTTATTGCGGTCTGTCCTCCGAAGGCCACTACCACACCGATCGGCTTCTCGACTTCGATAATGTGCATCACATCTTCTTCTGTCAGCGGCTCAAAATACAGCCTGTCTCCGGTGTCATAATCCGTGGAAACCGTTTCGGGATTGTTATTGACGATTACCACATCATACCCCATTTCTTTCAGCGTCCAGACACAGTGGACGGAGGAATAGTCAAATTCGATCCCCTGGCCGATCCGGATAGGACCGGAGCCGAGCACCATTACTACCGGCTTTCCGCTGCGGGAGAAGGTACGGGCCTCGCAGTATTCGTCTGCGGTAGAGTAGAAATAGGGGGTCCGGGCATCAAACTCTGCGGCGCAGGTATCGACCATTTTATAGCTTGCGTGATATGCAGGAAGCTTATCACAGCCGGAAATGCGCTTCAGGGCACTGTCGGGGTATCCCAGCTTCTTGCCCTGCAGATATAATTCTTCATTAAACACAGAGGATATTTTACCCTCGTAATCGGCAATGTTTTTCAGCTTCCAGAGGAACCAGGGATCAATACGGGTAATAGCATTGATTTCCTCAATAGAGATCCCGGCTTTGATTGCTTCAAATACCGTAAACAGCCGGCGGTCATCGCAGTCTGCAAGACGCTCCTTTACAGGCCTGCCGGACAGGGGTTTTGCATTCAGGGAGTCCAGAGAGATTTCCGCGCCCCGGACGGCTTTCATCAGCGCAGCCTCGAAACAGGAGCCGATGGACATGACCTCTCCGGTGGCCTTCATTTGCGTCCCCAGTTTTCTGGAGGCTCCTACAAATTTGTCAAAGGGCCACTTGGGGAATTTTACGACCACATAGTCAAGTGCCGGCTCGAAACAGGCACAGGTCTTGCCGGTAATATCATTTTGAATTTCGTCCAGTGTATACCCCAGGGCGATTTTTGTGGTTATTTTTGCAATGGGGTAGCCGGTGGCTTTTGATGCCAGGGCAGAAGAACGGGAAACACGGGGGTTTACTTCAATAACCGCATATTCAAAGCTGTCGGGATTTAAGGCAAACTGACAGTTACAGCCGCCGACGATATCCAGCGCGGAGATGATATTCAGTGAGGCACTTCGGAGCATCTGGTATTCTTTATCGGACAACGTCAGAGCCGGAGCCACAACAATGCTGTCTCCCGTGTGTACGCCCACCGGGTCAAAGTTCTCCATACTGCATACGGCAATCACATTGCCGATGGCATCCCGCATGGTTTCAAACTCGATTTCCTTCCAGCCGTATACATATTTTTCCACAAGGATCTGGGTAATGGGGGAGGCATCCAGTCCGGTCTGGGCAATCAGCTTCATTTCATCGCTGTTATTGGCGACACCGCCGCCTGCGCCGCCCAGGGTAAAAGCGGGCCGTATGATGACCGGATAACCGATTTTGCCGGCAATG
>CBCSVZ010000146.1:0-3783 GCA_965143695.1 uncultured Oscillospiraceae bacterium | reverse complement strand
ACAGGATCTACATATTTGATGCGTACCGTCCCGTAGACGCTGTACAGAATTTTGTTGCCTGGGGACAGGATGAAAGCGATACCCTGCGCAAGGAAGACTTCTATCCTACCCTTACAAAAAAGGAACTCTTCCAAACGTATATCTCTTCTGACTCAAAACACTCCCGAGGGAGTACCGTAGACTTAACGCTAATGGGGTTGGACGGCTCAGAGGTGATCATGGGCTGCCATTTCGACTATTTTAACGAGCTGGCACACACCTTTACGGATTTAATTGATGCCGAGACCCGGGAGAACCGTATGATTCTCAGAAGGGCTATGGAAAGCGCCGGTTTCGAGGGAAGCTCCACGGAATGGTGGCATTTTCACCTGATAGACGAACCCTATCCGGATCAGGCCTTCAATTTTTATGTGAGATAACAAAGGCCCCTATTCACTCTCCCAATTGCGGCTGCGGCTGACCGCCCGGTGCCACTTCTCCATGAGGCCGCGGCGGTGCTCCTCCTGCATCTGCGGCACAAACGTTCTGGCCGCTTTCCAGAGCGCCTTTACTTCATCCAAGTCCGCAAAGATTCCCTCTGCCAGGCCCGCAAGACAAGCGACACCAAGCGCAGTCGTTTCTCCGGTTCCTGAGCGGATGACTTTCTTATTTAAAATATCACTCTGGAACTGCAGCAGAAATCCGTCTCGGCTGGCTCCGCCGTCAACCTTCAGCTCCGTTATGGGGAAGCCGGTGTCCTGCTCCATGGCCAATACCAAATCGGCACTCTGATAGGCAATCGCCTCCTCTGCTGCCCGGATAATATGTTCCCGGGAGGTGCCTCTGGTAACACCCGTAACCGTCCCTCTTGCATACATATCCCAATAGGGGGCACCCAGACCCGTAAAGGCAGGCACAATATACACACCCCCGTTATCCGGTACCTTTCTTGCATAGTACTCGGCGTCCCGGCTTTCATCAATAATTCTGAGGCCGTCACGGAGCCACTGAATGACAGCGCCGCCCGCAAAGACACTGCCCTCTAAGGCATATTGTATTTTACCGTTCAAACTGATCCCGACGGTGCTCAAAAGTCCGTGCTTACTGCGGCAAAGGGAAGTTCCTGTATTGGTCAGCAGAAAGCAGCCGGTACCGTATGTATTTTTGGCCTGTCCCGCTTCAAAGCAGCACTGTCCGAATAAGGCCGCCTGCTGATCGCCCGCGATCCCGGTTATGGGAATCTGTACGCCTCCTACATTGGCATAGCCGAACAGGGCTGCAGAGTCCTTCACCTCGGGTAAAATGTCAGGCGGTATCTGCAGCATATCGAGCAGATAACGGTCCCATTCCAGCGTTTCAATATTATAAAGCATGGTACGGGAAGCATTGGTCCTGTCTGTTACATGGGCTCTGCCCTCTGTCAGCTTCCATACCAGCCAGCTGTCTACGGTTCCGAATAGGATTTCTCCTTTTTGCGCCTGCTCCCGTACGCCGGGCACATGCTCTAAGATCCATTTGATCTTACTGGCTGAGAAATAGGCGTCCGGTATGAGTCCGGTCCGCTTTTGTATCTCCTCCCCATACCCCTGTTCCGACAGTGCGTCGATCATAGGGGCAGTCCTGCGACACTGCCATACAATCGCGTTATATACAGGTCTTCCGGTATTCTTATCCCACAGGATCGTGGTCTCACGCTGGTTGGTAATTCCGATACAGGCAATATTCTCCGGTGTGATCCCGCTTCTGGCAATCAGCTCCATCATCACAGAATACTGACCGGACCAGATCTCCATGGGATCGTGCTCTACCCAGCCCTCTCTGGGATATATCTGTGTAAGCTCCCGCTGGGCCATATCCACCATATTCAGCTTCCTGTCGAAAAGCACTGCCCTTGAGCTGGTAGTCCCCTGATCCAATGCCATGATATATTTCGCCATCGTCAATGCTCCTTTGAGAAGAGATTCCTGCCCTCTGCTTATTCTTTATCCAGTTTAAAAGCAACAGCCGGAAGATCGTTGCTGTTGGCAAGGTTGTTGGTAAGCGGCGCGGCAACTGCCTCACAGGCATAGCCGATAGCGGCAAATTTCCCGGCCCGCTTCTCCGGAATGGTAACGGTCACTTCGTCGTCATCGGTTATCTCAGCACGGACGCTGCATATGATCTCATTGTCCTCGTCCAGAAGGCTGAAGCCCAGAAGCTCCCGGCCGTTCTTGATTTGCAGACCCTTTCCAACATATTTAAAGGTGATTACAGCCTTATCATCCGACCATTTTACCTCATCGGGAACCGGGCAGGCCCAGTCATCAATATCGTAGCTGCGTTTGGCATATATCTCCGAAAGCGCCAGATACGCAAGTCTGTCCCCCACGGGTTTCTTGTTGTAGGGATGGGCCATCTCCGGTTCGCTTTCACTGAGTACGCCCACATCATAGGAGGCTGCCAGGTATGAATTGTCAATCAAAGACGCAGCCCTCTCCTGCTCACATCTGATCGTATACAGTCCCGGCCAGTCATTGACGATAGAACCTGCATGGGAGGACAGCTGTACATTGTAAAAGGGAAAATCATAGCCGTAAAGCTGCCTCATATACTTTACAAAAGCCGCCAGATAATCGGCATACCCTTCCGGCTCCCAGTTATCGTTCTCACCCTGATAGAAAAGCATTCCTCTGATGGGCATTTTGGCAAAGGGATGCATCATCGCATTATAGATGTCCGAGCCGTAAGGCAATCCCACCTGTGCAATCAGCTCTGCCGGCATAAACTGCTTGAGAGGATAGCCACCCGCAGCCATCATAACGATTCCCAGCGGAATGTCCGTATGCTTGCTGACTTCCTTGGCAAAATAGTAACCGATCGCTGAAGTCTTCATAACAACATCGTAGGAAGCTTTCTCCCAGCAATAATCCTCGTTCAGCACGTCCTCCTGGGGCACCGCGCATTTATCCATATTGGCATATACATCCTCCAGACCCTGATAGTAAATCCGGATGTTATCTTTCTCGCTGATTTCTTCGGCAAATTCCGGATTGTAGGACAGGGTCACATCCATATGTAATTCCGCGTTGGACTGTCCGGAAACCACCCAGACGTCGCCGATAAGGATATCTGTAAACTCCGTGACCTGTCCGTTTTTCGGGTAGATTTTCATGGTCTGCGCCTCTGTTGTATACGCATGGGCCGAGAATATAAGTTCCCATTTTCCCTGATCGTCCACCTGAGCGTATCTGGTCTCGCCCATAAATTCCCCGTAGAGATATGCCCCCGTATCAGGGCTGGTTCCCCAGATATGGATATATTGATTCTGCTGCAGTACCATATTGGAGGAAAGCGCTCCGGAAACCTTGTATGTCACAGTCTCGCCGCTGTCTGAGATCTCCGGCTGGGGCGTAAGTGCGGGCGGCGTCGGCTCCTTTTCTTCACATCCGGCGAAGCACCCGGCTATGAGCATGACACTCAGCAAAAGTAAAATAATTCTTTTCATGGTAAAAATCCTTTCCAACTGATTTATGCTTGATTATACCATACAATTGTTGTAAACTGAATACTATAGAAAGAACAAGGAGATTATAAAATGCAGACTGTGCTCATAATACTGTTGATTCTCGCCGGGCTGGCACTGATATTGACCGGCCTTTATCTGTTTTTGATCATGCCGCGGCTCAGGAAGCCCGCTGCCGGAGCGGCACCTTTAACCACCTCCCACTTTGCTCACAGAGGGTATTTTACCGAAGAAGAAAAAAAACCGCAGAATACCCTGGCTGCCTTTGCCAGAGCAGCAGAAGCGGGATACGGAATGGAGCT
>CBCSVZ010000145.1:0-3803 GCA_965143695.1 uncultured Oscillospiraceae bacterium | reverse complement strand
GAACGGCAGGAGACCTGGGAGAGACCTTTAATTACAACAGTCTCAATTCCTACATGCTTTCCGTTATCGTAAATACCCTGAGCGGCAAAAGCATGTCAGAATTTTTAGACGAGCGGCTGTTCCAGGCAATGGGCATCACGGGATATTTCTGGGAGAAATGTCCCAAAGGCATTGAAAAGGGCGGCTGGGGCCTGTATATCAGACCCGAAGATATGGGAAAACTTGGCCAGTTGGTTATGGACAAAGGCCTTTGGCACGGTAAACGCCTCATTTCCGAGGAGTGGATTTCCGCAGCCACAGCTCCCCGGCAAACGCCTCCGGAGGACTTCGGGGATTATAACTACGGCTATCAGATATGGGTCGGGCGAAAAGTGCCTTCTTTTCTTTTCAACGGTATGCTCAGCCAAAATGTACTCGGTTTCAGGGACAGCGGTATCATCATTGTGTCCAACGCCGGTATTGCCGAAATGTTCCAGCAGAGCGACTATTATGAGATCGCCCGTAAACATTTCAGCGGCCTCTTTCCGGATAAGCTGCCAGCAGACAGCGCCGCATTCAGGCATTTGCAGCCCCTCCCGGGCAAGACTCACTGGTGGTCGGGGCTTCGCGCCAAAGCACCCGAAACACCCCGGGAATACAGTGTCCTGGCGGGCAGGAAATTTCGTGCCAGCGCCGCCCCGTCCACAGGACTTATGCCTGTATTTATGCAGGCGGTCCAGAATAATTATACCAAAGGAACTGTGGCGATTGCTTTTAAGAAGGAGGGAACCGTTCCCTTATTGGAATATATAGAAGCCGATGAAAGCTACACCCTTCCCATAGGCTTTGCGAAGCCCCTGCTTCAGGATCTGACCTTTCACGGTGAGCCCTATCGGGTGGCCGTTTCCGGTAAAATATCCCGTAATGAGGATGATATTCCCGTGTTAAAAATTAAAGTGGAATTTATTGAGACGCCCTGCACGCGCATCCTGAAATTCTTTCTGGAGAAGGGTCGGATCACCATGGAATGTCTGGAAACACCGGGCACCGCCTTTGTTCTGCGGGGGATCTGGGACCTGGCCTCCACAGTAAAAGATAAGCCGATCATCGGCTCTACCATCTCCAAAGTGGATAGAGATTTTATCAATTATAAGATTGAAAAACTGTTTCAGCCCCGGCTGGCGCTGGAAGAGGAATAAAGAGAAAGGGACGACTCAAAATCTTACTTTTGAGCGTCCCTCTTTTCACACGTTTCATACAGCGCTTATTTCAGCTCAATGATCCGCTCCCAGGGCAGATCCAGATCAGGACGTCCGAAATGTCCGTAGCTGGCTGTCTGGGCGTAAATCGGCCGTCTCAGGCCGAAGTAATTGATAATGGCCGTAGGCCGCATATCAAAGTTATCACAGACCTTCTTTTCGATCTCTGCTACCGGCACCGTCTCCGTGCCGAAGGTATCTACTCTGACAGATACGGGATTTGCCACACCGATGGCATAGGCAAGCTGTATCTCGCAACGCTTTGCCAACCCCGCCGCTACAATATTCTTGGCAATAAATCTCGCCATGTAGGCAGCAGACCGGTCCACCTTCGTAGGATCCTTACCGGAGAAGGAGCCGCCGCCGTGGCGCCCCATACCGCCGTAGGTATCCACAATGATCTTACGGCCGGTAAGGCCGGAATCTCCGCAGGGACCGCCGATGACAAAGCGTCCTGTGGGATTGACAAAGAATTTGGTATTCTCATCGATCATGGAAGCAGGGACGGTGGTCTTGATAACCTTTTCAATGATATCCCTGCGGACGGTTTCAATATCGGTCTCCGCCGCATGCTGAGAGGACACGACAACCGCTTCAATGCGGGCGGGATTCCCCGCTTCATCATACTCTACTGTCACCTGACTCTTGCCGTCAGGCCGCAAATAAGGAAGGATGCCCTCTTTCCGGACAGCCGTCAGCTTGCGGGTCAGTGCATGAGCCAGCGAAATGGGCAGCGGCATCAGCTCCGGCGTCTCATCACAGGCATAGCCGAACATCAAGCCCTGATCGCCCGCACCGTTCTCCACCTCGGAAGTATCGCCGCTCTTCTTCGCTTCATAGGACTTGTCCACACCCATAGCAATATCAGGAGACTGCTCATGGACGCAGTTGAGCACAGCGCAGGTATTGGCGTCGAAACCCATATCCGAGCTGATATAGCCGATATCCCGGATGGTATCCCGGACGATCGCCTGGAAGTCTGCGTAGGTCTCCGTTGTGATTTCGCCCATGATCAGGACCTGTCCTGTGGTTGCCGTTACTTCACAGGCACAGCGTGACATGGGATCCTCCTTTAAAAGTGCATCCAGAATACGGTCTGCAATCTGATCGCAGATTTTATCGGGATGCCCCTCTGTAACGGATTCTGAGGTGAAAAACCTTTTGTTCATTTTAAGAAATCTTCCTTTCAAAACTTTTCTCTTACATGACAGCGTCTGCACAGTTGTAATCAGCCAGTATCTTATCCAGCAAAGGCTTCTCATCCGCTCTGACCTTTGCGGCCTTCTCGGGATCACAGAACTGGTGGATATAGCCGGCATTCATGCCTCTGAGCTCTGCCATTACCTTATAGCCTGCAGGGAACGGGATCCCGTCGGCCACTCTGCACAGGGACAAAAAGCATGCCTGGGCCTTCTGTGCCGTTTCCATATCGCCGCTCCAATAGCCTTTGAATATGGTAGAGATGACCTCGGGAATCAGACATCCCATACCGGTCAGGCTGCCCTCTGTGCCTGCAACCAGAGCGGGAAGGATAATATCGTCATTTCCGCAGTAAATAACAAAATCCTGTCTGTCCCCTTTCAGATCAGCCATATTACGGATTCTTCTCATATTGCCGCTGGAATCCTTGATTCCTACAATATTCGGATTCTTCATGAGCTCTGCAACGGTATCCACAGGGATCTCAGAAGTAAAACAGGGAATGTTGTACATGATGATCTTTACGCCGTAGGGGTTGTCAGCCAGCTTGGTGTAATATCTGTATTCCTCATCAGGGGACTGCTGGAAGTAGTAGGGCGGACAGATCACTGCCGCATCATAGCCGTACTCCTTCGCCAGCGCCAGCAGCTGCATGGACTCTGTATAGTTTACGCCGCAGCAGCCTGCCAGCATGGCCTTGCGGCCGTTGTTGGCCTCGGCAACTGCCCTCAGGTACTGCTTTTTGGTTTCATAGCTCATGAACGGATACTCACTGGTAGAGGCCAGCGGGAACAGTCCGGTTATGTCCGTGGAACACAAAAACTCTATTTCCTTCTTCAGCTCTGCCTCATCAATGCCGTTGTTTCCCTCGGTAAAAGGTGTAATGATCGTTGCAAAGCTTCCCTTGATTTTGTTAATGTCAAACATTGAAAACATCTCCTTAGAATATATATAATAATTATTTTACTCTGTACTTATTCAGCGTGTCCCAATCCAGTTCCACACCCATACCCGGTGCGTCCGGAATGGTAACCATACCGTTATGCACGGTAATGGGCTCTGTAATCAGATTTCTGCTTAAGACGGTCTCCTGTCCGCAGTACTCTAAGAACAGAGCGTTGGGCAGTGTGGCAATAAACTGCATGGTCGCGGAGAGCAGAAGTCCGCTCTTAAAGTTATGGGGGACAATGGGGATCCCCGCGTTATAGGCATAATCTCTGATCTTGCGCGCCACCGTCAGACCGCCGCAGCGGCTGATATCAGGCTGTAAAATGTCCACACAGCCCTCGTCTATGTATTTCTTGAACTCATCAAAATGGAACAGCTCTTCACCGGCTGTAATATTGGTATTTACCGCGTTTCTCA
>CBCSVZ010000144.1:0-3819 GCA_965143695.1 uncultured Oscillospiraceae bacterium | reverse complement strand
GACCGCCGTCAGCGGCAATCAGCAGATCGTCCTTTTGTGGGCGCATGAATTCTGCGCCCTCAAAGTCGCCTGCCCCGATAATATAACAGCAATTCACAGCCTGTAGACCTCTTCATCCCCCAGGACACAGATACCGGCATCCGTAAGTACACGGGAAGCCTTTTCCATATCGCCTACCTTCAGCACGACCAGAGCACGGCTGTCCGTCTTGCCCACAAAGGCATAAATATATTCAATGGCAATGCCGCTCTTCTCCAGAACATCCAAGGCTCCGGACAGAGAGCCCGGCGTGTCCTCCACAGCAATGGCCAACACCTCGGAAACACGGACCGCATATCCGTTCTCCTTCAGCGCGGACTCCGCCCTGTCCGGATCGTTTACGATCATCCTCAGAATGCCGAAGTTGGTTGTATCGGCTATGGACAGTGCGCTGATATCGATGCCCTGCTCACCCAACGCCTTTGTAACATCGGCAAGTCTGCCGCCCTTATTCTCCAGAAAAACAGAAATTTGTTTCACACTCATAAACCGGCCTCCTTTTATATTTTTCGCTTATCAATAACCCGCTTTGCCTTTCCCTCACTTCTGGGTAAGGTCTTGGGCTCCACCAGCTTAAGCTTGACACTGATCCCCAGTACACTGTTCAGTCTGGCTTTAATACTGTTCTCAATAGATTCCAGATCCTTTACCTGATCGGAGAACAGGCTGTCGTTCATCTCTACCTGTACCTCCATTGTATCATGGTTATCCTTTCTGTCAACAATCATCATGTAATTAGGCGTGGCAGCGTTCATTTCAAGCAGCACACTTTCGATCTGAGACGGGAATACATTGACGCCCCGTATGATCAGCATATCATCTGTACGTCCCGTAATACGCTGCATTCTGGCAGTGGTTCTGCCGCAGGCACACCGCTCCCGGACAACACTGGAAAGATCTCTTGTTCTGTATCGGATCAAAGGCAGGCCCTCCTTGGTCAGCGTGGTAATGACGACCTCTCCCTGCTCTCCGTCCGGAACCGGCTCCCCTGTCTCGGGATTCAGTATCTCTATGAGGAAGTTATCCTCCTGAACATGCATACCGCTCTGCTCCATACACTCGCAGGAAACTGCAGGGCCCATGATCTCACTGAGTCCGTATATATTCAGGGCTTTGATTCCCAGGCCCCGTTCAATATCTCTTCTCATCTGTTCGCTCCAGGGCTCCGCACCGAACACACCGGCTTTCAGATAAATATCCCCGGGAGTCTTGCCGGCAGCTCTGAGCTCCTCTGCCAGGTACATGGCGTAGGAAGGCGTACACATAAGAATATCCGGTCTGAAATCCTGTAAAATGGTGATCTGTCTGGCGGTGTTTCCCGAAGAAACCGGTATGACCGAAGCACCCAGCGCTTCTGCCCCGTAATGGGCACCCAGACCGCCGGTAAAGAGCCCGTAGCCGTAGGCAACATGTACAATGGACTCTGCTGTCGCGCCTGCGGCCGTAAGACTTCTGGCCATACATTCCGTCCACATATCCAGATCGTTTTTGGTGTAGCCTACCACGGTCTGCTTGCCGGTTGTTCCGGAAGAGGCATGTATTCTTACAATTTCCTTCATAGGGACTGCAAACAGTCCGTAAGGGTAGTTGTCTCTCAGATCCTGTTTCAGGGTAAAAGGCAGCTTTCCGAGATCGTCGATGCTTCTGATATCCTCAGGCTTTAATCCGATCGCATCCATTTTCTTTCTGTAGGGAGCGACATTGTTATATACCCGCTCTACCAGCTTCACCAGCCGCTCAGATTGAAGTTCCCTGCGTTCCTCAACTGACATACACTCCATTTGTTCATTCCAATACTTCATTTTACCACCTCAAATTTTTTTGAACCCCTCGGCAAAAGCCTTTCTGTTAATATCCAGTACTTTGGCGGGAATGACCCGCTCAAGGCACTGCTCCCATACGGTTTCGTCTATTTCCTTCAGCTGAGAAGCCAGAACTCCCAGCAGTACCACATTGACCGCCTTGGGAGAACCGCACTGCTCCGCAACGGACAGCGCGTCCAGAGAAAGCAGCCTGATTCCGGAGCGTTCCAGAACCTCCAGCACATTCTCCGGATATTCCGCTTTTCCTGAAATGACAGGCATGGACTCGATCTTCTGGGTATTTGTAATCACCGTGCCGCCCTTCTTAAGATAAGAAAGCCAGCGTACCGCCTCTGCCTGTTCAAAAGAAAGTATGATATCCGCTTCCCCTTCTGCAATCAGGGGCGAGTAAATTTTATCGCCGATCTTAACACAGGTGATGACACTACCGCCTCTCTGGGACATGCCATGTACCTCGGAAAGCTTCACATCCTTGCCTAACAGCACCGCAGCAGCGCCCAGAAATCTGGAAGCCAGTAAGGTGCCCTGTCCGCCTACGCCTACAATAAGTATATTTAAATGATACATGCTTTCATCTTCCTTGCTTGATCCGTTTTACACAGTGCCGTCCGGCTTGGAAATGCAGTGGAAAGGACACATCTGTTCGCAGTGTCTGCAGCCGGCACAGAGGGAAGAATCGATCCGGTAGCTACCGTCTTTCCGAATGATGGCAGGGCAGCCCAGCTTCATACATCTTCCGCATTTCCTGCACTTTTCCTGATCGATCACCACAGGCTGACCGTAATGAACATTTTTCAGCAGCGCGCAGGGACGCTGGGCAATGATCACAGAGGGCTCCTCTGCAGCCAGCTCCTCCTGAATGGCTGCCTTCAATTTCTTCATCTCAAAGGGATCCTCTACCCGGACTCTCCTGACGCCTATGGCCTCCGCCAGCTTAATCAGATTCACCGGATGGGTTTCCTCCATGCGTATGGTACGGCCGGTAGTGGGATTCTGCTGATGGCCTGTCATACCGGTAATAGAGTTATCCAGTATGATTACAGTGGAGGCTCCTTTATTGTATACAATATCAATCAATCCTGTAATACCCGAGTGCATAAACGTGGAATCGCCGATAACTGCAACCGTGGGCATTTTACCCTGACCTTCCCGAGAAACTTCCGCTTTTTCCATGCCGTGGGCCATGCTTACGGAAGCACCCATGCAGACACAGTTATGCAGTGCGTTATAGGGAGCCATAGCACCCAGGGTGTAACAGCCGATATCGCCCGACACCCGGACATTCAGCTGGGAAAGCACATAAAATACGCCTCTGTGAGGACAGCCGGGACACATTACAGGAGGTCTCGGAGGCACCGCGATCTCCTCCGCAGGCTCTGCATGTTCAGCGGCCTTTCCGAAATACGCATTTCTGAGAAAAGCCGTGCTGAATTCCCCCTGCACGCCGAAGTACTTCTTTCCGGTCACCTTGTCGATACCCAGTTGGCGTATGTAGTTCTCTATAAAGGGCTCCAGCTCCTCTACTACCAGCAGCTCCTCCACCGCCCCGGCAAATTCCCGGATCTGCTGTTCGGGAAGCGGATGCACCATGTTGATTTTCAGGACGCTGGCTTCAGGGAATACTTCCTTCACATATTGATAGTTGATACCGGAGGTAATGATTCCCCGCTGCCTGTCTCTGTACTCCGCAACCGCCAGGCTGTCAGAATGCGCCGCCAGTTTTGCCATTCTCTCCTCCACAAAAACATGGCGTTTTTTGGCCATGGCGGGCATCATCACATATTTCTCTATATTTTTCTGATAAGGCTTTACGGGCGTGTTTTCGCGCTCACAAAGCTCCGTCAGGCTTCTTGCGTGGGCAATTCTCGTAGTAAGTCTCAGAATAACCGGCGTATCAAAGGTTTCGCTGATTTCAAAGGCCGCCTTGGTAAAATCCTTACACTCCTGACTGTCGGCA
>CBCSVZ010000143.1:0-3867 GCA_965143695.1 uncultured Oscillospiraceae bacterium | reverse complement strand
AATAACAAATTTATACAGATTCTATAGTACTGGGGGTTTGTATGTAATTTTTTAATACAAATGTCTCCGAAAGCCGCTTCCGTATACAAAAGAGCGCCGCAAATACGGCATCTGCGGCAATTTTTGTATACAAAGCAGTTCAGCCTGGGCATATGTATGTAAAGTTTACATACATATCCGTTATTTTACCCGAAATGTATGTAAGCGATCCGGCACGGTAAAATCGCCGAATTTCTTTTGCAAATGAATTGTGTCAACAGGAAAACCTGTCGCTTTCCCCACAAATCCATGGTATAATTACCAAAAACAAACCCACGAGGAAAATCTTATGAACAACGCAAACTGGATCTGGTATTACGGGGATTTTGAAATTTATCACAGCCTTCTGCTCCATTCCCGCAGAAGAGATTACGAGGCGGAGTATCCGCCCTTCTGGACATTGGCGGCACCTTACCCCAGAGTAAATTTCAGGAAGGATTTTACCTGCCCGGAGCAAACAAGTATCAAGTTTTTTGCAACGGCTATGGGCAGCGTCATGATAGACAACCGCCGCTATCCGCTGGACCGCACCATTTCGGTGGGGCCCGGCGACCATACGGTGATCGTACAGACCGTGGCAACGCAGGGGCTGCCCGCCATATTCTGTGACAGTCCCTTTCTGAAGACAGGAGCCGGCTGGCTGGCCAATAACGGCGCGGACGAATACCGGCCGGTGGGATATTCTCCGGCATTTTACCGGGCCGATCAGGACCCGCAGGTATTCCCCTTCTCCTATGAGACCGTAGAGCCCGTGCACACAGAGGAGACTGCCGGCGGAATATTGTACGATTTCGGGAAAGAGCTCTTCGGACCCATTGCAGTCATGGCAAAGGATGAAGAACCCATACAGCTTCGCTGCGGCGAATCCCGGGAGGAGGCGCTGGATCCGCAGGAAGCGGTCATACGCTATACATTGAAGGGCAGGCTTTCCTATGCCGTACCCTCCTGCGCCTTCCGCTATCTCTTTGTGGACAAAAAAGTAAAGCTCCATGTAAAATACGAATATCTGCCCTTGGAGAATGTGGGACATTTTACCTGCGACAGCCAGAGGATCAATAAAATCTGGGAGACCTGTGCCTACACCTTCCACCTGAACAGCCGGGAATTCTACCTGGACGGTATCAAGAGAGACCGGTGGGTGTGGGGGGGAGATGCTTACCAGTCCTTTATGGTCGGGGCCTATCTCTACGGGGACCAGGCCATCACCAGGCGTACCATCCTGGCATTGCTGGGGAAGCCCCCCTATCAGCAGCACGTAAACACCATCGTTGACTATACCATGTATCTGATCATCGGTACATACGAGTATTACTTCCGAAGCGGTGACCGGGAATTCATCGATAACATCAGACCCCGGTTGGAAGAGCTGGCAGATTTTCTGTTCCGTCGGCTGGACAGTGACGGCCTTGTGTGTCAGCGTCCCGGGGACTGGATCTTTATCGACTGGTCGGATATTGACAAGGACGGCCCCGTCTGTGCAGAGCAGATTCTCCTGTGGCAGACCTACAAATGTCTGGAAGCGATGTACGGAGGAGATTACAGCAGCCGGGCCGAGTCGCTGCGTGTTAAAATCATGGAGGACTTCTGGAAGCCGGAGCTGGGCGCCTTTATTGACTGTGCCGCTTCCGGTAAAATGCATGTGAGTCGACATGCCAATATTTTCGCCATTCTCTACGACTTCGCGGACAGGGATACCGCAGAGACGATTACCCGGAATGTACTGGAAAACCCCGACATCACACCGATCACGACCCCCTATTTTGCGTTTTTCGAGCTGATGGCCATGTGTAAAATGGGTCGGGTAAAATACGTACTGGATCTGCTGGATTCCTACTGGGGCGGGATGCTGGATCTGGGCGCTACCACCATTTGGGAGGAATTCGACCCGAAAATGCAGGGTGCCGAGCACTACGCCATGTACGGCTCCGCCTATTCTAAATCCCTCTGCCACGCCTGGGGCGCCGGCCCCATCTTTCTGCTGGGCCGGTATGTACTGGGGGTATGCCCCACTTCTCCGGGCTATGCGACCTTTGAAGTAAAGCCCGTACGGGAATTCTTCCCGTTTTTCAGACATTTCAGCGGGCGCGTGCCGCTTCCGGACGGAGGCTGCATAGAAGTACGCTATGAAAACGGAGAGATTACCGCCAGGCAGGTTAAGGGCGACGGCAGCACGCGGCAAATTGCAGTGAGCGATTAAAGTGATATTGCCGGTATATCTTACCCTTATCGGGCACATAATATGAATGCAAAAAGCACTGCTAACTGTAAAGTTTTTGCAATGATCGTGCAAAAACTTTACTTTTTATGGCAGTTATTGTATAATATCTGCAAATGGAGGTGGCAAGATGATACCGAGAAAGGAATATTTGGAAAATCTGCTTCGCTTTCGGGATAAGCGTTTGATTAAAGTTGTTACCGGAATTCGCCGCTGTGGAAAATCTACACTGTTCGAACTTTATCAGGAATATCTTTTAGAAAACGGCGTAGCGCCGGAGCAGATCATCACATATAATCTCGAAGCAGGCGAATATGCCGATGTTGAGGACAGTAACGCGCTCTACAATCTGGTCGCAGACCGGCTTCTGCCGGACAAAATGAATTACATTTTTCTGGATGAGGTACAGCGGGTCACCGGTTTTCAAAAAGCGGTAGACGCCCTTTTTATCAAGAAAAACTGTGATGTGTATATTACCGGTTCCAATGCCTTCCTGCTATCGGGAGAACTTGCAACACTCCTTTCCGGGCGCTATGTGGAGATCAAAATGCTGCCGCTGTCTTTTAAGGAATTCTTATCAGCACATCCCTCAGACAGCAACATGGATCGTCTGTATCAGGACTACATTCATAACAGCTCTTTCCCCTATGCCCTGGAACTTACAAAGTCCAAAGATATTCGGCAATATCTGGAAGGCATCTATGATTCTATCGTTTTGAAAGATATTGTGGCCCGTCGGCGCATTCCCGATGTGGATATGCTGAAAAGCGTTACGCGTTTTCTGTTTGATAATATTGGCAACATGTGTTCCACCAAAAAAATTGCAGACACCATGACCTCGGCCGGCAGAAAAATTGCGGTGCATACGGTTGAGCATTATCTGGAAGCCCTGACAGAAAGTTTCATCTTCTATCGGGTAGGCCGTTATGATGTAAAGGGCAAAGAATATCTGAAAACCGGAAATAAGTACTATGCCGCGGACATAGGCCTGCGCTACAGCGTCCTGGGTAACAAAAAGGCTGATGACGGACATATTCTGGAAAACGTTGTATATCTGGAGCTGCTGCGCCGGGGGTATGAGGTTTATATCGGAAAGGTCGGCACATCAGAAGTTGACTTTATCGCTATCGGCGAGGAAGGTGAGGAATACTATCAGGTCGCCTATACGGTGATCGACGCAGACGGTAAGACACTGGAACGGGAGCTGGCTCCGTTAAATGCGATCAGAGACCACAATCCAAAATATCTACTGACAATGGACTATGGGCCTTTGATTTCCCACAACGGCATCAAGCAGCTCAATGTGCTGGATTGGCTTATCAGGTAGAATACCGGACAACCCTTACTGATTCTACACCTCACCGGGTGAGATATTTCTCCTTGTATTCATCGAACATCCTGTCGAAGTCCTCGTTGCCGTGATTCTTGATTCTGTTCAGATACTCGTGGGTATTGTAATCCTTGTCCTTCAGCCTGATGAGACAAACCGCAATATTGGAGCAATGGTCGGATATCCGCTCGTAGTCATTGATCAGATCATTAAAGACAAAGCCCGTCTCAATGGTACACACGCCCTTGCGAAGTCTTTCTATATGACGGGACTTAAGTCCTCC
>CBCSVZ010000142.1:0-3875 GCA_965143695.1 uncultured Oscillospiraceae bacterium | reverse complement strand
TCAATATACTTGTTCAGTCTGGACACACATTTCCAGATTTCCGTAAGGGCATTGGAAAAGAGCAGCTTATCCATATATTCCTCTACGGTTCCGGGAAGCTTGTGGAACATTTCTTCAATTTCCCTGTCCAGCGCTTCCTCCTGTCTCTCCTCCGGCATAACGCCGCCGAAATATTTCAGTTCCATAGCAACACTTCTGGAAACCAGATTGCCCAGATCGTTTGCCAGATCGGAATTGATCCTGTTGATCAGCGCCTCGTTGGTAAACAGTCCGTCTGAACCAAAGGGCACCTCCCGCAGCAGGAAATAGCGAATGGCATCGGAACCGTATTTATTGACCAGTACCACAGGGTCTACCACATTGCCCTTGGACTTGGACATTTTACCCCCGTCAATCAAAAGCCAGCCGTGGCCGAATACCTGCTTCGGCAGGGGAAGCTTCAGGGCCATGAGAATGGCCGGCCATATGATCGTGTGGAACCGCACGATTTCCTTTCCTACAAGGTGTACATCACAGGGCCAGTACTTTTGATAGTTACTGTCATCCTCTCCGCCGTATCCGAGCGCGGTAATATAGTTGGTCAGCGCGTCTACCCATACATAGACTACATGCTTGTCGTCGAAGGTCACCGGTATCCCCCAGTCAAAAGTCGTACGGGATACACACAGGTCCTCCAGGCCCGGCTTTAAGAAGTTGTTTATCATCTCATTTTTACGGGATGCCGGCTGTATAAAGTCAGGATTCTTTTCAAAGAGCTCTATCAGCCTGTCCTGATATTTGGAGAGCCGGAAGAAATAGCTCTCCTCCTTCATCATTTCCACTTCACGGCCGCAGTCCGGACACTTGCCGTCTACAAGCTGGGTCTCGGTCCAGAAGGACTCACAGGGTGTACAGTAGTGCCCCTCGTACTCACTCTTATAGATATCTCCCTGATCGTAGAGCTGCTTAAATATTTTCTGTACCGCTTTTACATGATAGTCATCCGTGGTTCTGATAAACTTGTCATTTGTAATATCCATTAATTTCCAGAGCTCTTTGATCCCCGCAACAATGTTGTCCACATACTGTTTCGGCGTAATGCCCTGGGCCTCAGCCTTTCTCTGTATCTTCTGACCGTGCTCGTCCGTTCCTGTCAGGAACATGACATCATATCCTCTTAATCTTCTGTATCTGGCCTCAGCATCAGCTGCCACAGTCGTATAGGAATGGCCGATATGCAGATTATCACTGGGATAGTATATCGGTGTGGTTATATAATACTTCTTTTTCTCACTTTCCATATCTTGCCTCTCAATATTTTATGCTTTCTTTATTTCATTTCCTGTGCCGTAGGCCATGGAAATATTACTGTCATTAATGGCTCCCGTAACATCGATAAGCTTCACAAGGGTGTCCTTATCTGATGTCCCCTCCTTCACCTTGAAAAGGACCTCAACTTCAAACTGTCCGTCCTCTTTCACAGGCGTAACTTCCCCGTCAGAATCATCCACCGCATTAAATGCTCTCACACCTTCCCCATCCTCACGGCTGAAGCCCTCCCAGGACTCCGAGGGAAGCGTTACATACTTGCAGCTTTCAAATTCCAGAAGGTCGGCATTGTATTCCAGAGAAAAATCAACTCCTATTAAGCCTTCCTCTAAAGCACACTGCGTAACCTTAACGGTATACTGCACCGTATCTCCGGAAGTAAGCTCCGAAGGACCTTCCACAGTCATAGTAATATCTTCACCGGGACGCGTGGTCGGCTTTACAACAGCAGTCTTGTCATCCTGTTTATCACAGGCCGCAAAAGTCATGATCAAAGTAAAAATCATGGCTGCTGTCAACAGTATGATATAGGGTCTTCTTAAACTGTCCTTCATCTTATACTTCTCCTAACCTTCAGGGATAAATTTCATTTCATTTTAACCCAAAGTCAGTGAAGTGTCAATTCGGGCATAGAGGCTTTCAGCTTTTTCAAAGCGCTTTTCTCCAGGCGGCTCACATAAGACCTGGAAATGCCTAGCATTTTACCGATTTCCTTCTGGGTCCTCTCCGCACCGTTAAGCAGACCGTACCGCAATTCTATAATAACGCGCTCCCTGCCCTTGAGCACAGCGGAAATTCTCTCCCGCAGCCGCTGGGCATTGATATTTCGGTCTATGGATTCAATAAATTCATCATCATCCGTGGGCAGCAGATCCATAAAAGTGATTTCATTGCCCTCGCTGTCCTGCCCTACGGTGTCCTGCAAAAATATTTCACCCTGGTGCTTTTTATCCGCTCTTATGAACATGAGAATCTCATTTGCGATACACCGTACCGCATAGGTCCCCAGCTTGGTCCCCTTCTCGGGGTTATAAGTAGATACGGCCTTGATCAGTCCGATAGAGCCTATGGATATCAAATCATCTGTGGGATACCCCGTGCTGCTGTACTTTTTGGCAATATGGGCGACCAGCCTCAGGTTATGTTCGATCAGGATATTTCTGGCCTGCGCATCCCCCTTCTGGCATCTTACTACCAGAGCCTCCTCTTCCTCTGAACTCAGCTGTTTGGGGTAAAATACAGAAGTAACCATTGCTATCGCTCCTTGCGCTGTCAACCGTACATAAACAGTATATGAGAAGCCCGGAAGCCCTGTGCCTGACCCATAAAAATATTTACCATTTGCATTTCCCACTGCAAAAGAGTATAATCTACCCCGTTCGTTTTAAAAGCACTTATTTACGAAAGGTACGGTTAAAATGATTCCGGATTCTTACAGAATAATATTGGCTTCTGCCTCTCCCAGACGCAGAGATCTGCTAAATACCATTACAACTGATTTTGAACGCATCGTATCCAATGTTGATGAGACGATCCCGGAGGGGATCACGCCCTATAAGGCGGTTGCCATGCTCTCCTCCAAAAAAGCAGAGGATGTAGCCGACGGTGTCCTAAAGGCAAAAATAAAGGGTACCGGCACAATTATTATCGGTGCCGACACCGTTGTTGCAGCAGAAAACAGGATACTGGGCAAGCCCCGGGATCAGGAGGAAGCCGTATCCATGCTTCGGATGCTCCAGAATAATACACACCAGGTATATACCGGTGTGAGCATTATCATAAAAACCCCTATTGATGACTTTCGTAAGACCTTTACCGAGTGTACCAATGTCACTGTGGCACAGCTTACACCCGAGGAAATCAACGAATATGTCGCTACCGGCGAACCCATGGATAAAGCGGGAGCCTATGCGATACAGGGCCTGTTTGCGAAATATATAACGGGCATTCAGGGAGATTACAGCAATGTGGTAGGTCTTCCCGTAGCCCGTCTGTACAGGGAGCTCAAGCTGCTCCTCAGCAAAATCATATAAGCTTTACAGATACGGCGTATCAATAGTGATCACTGTCCGCAGGGACGGATCCATTTTAGAAACGTTCGAGGCAATGGTGTCCCGGACGTTCTTTTTTTCATCCTCTGTCATGCCGGCAGTTACAACTACATCGAAGATGAGATTCTTGTGAGACTGACCGTCTGTAATACGAAAATCGTGTATGGTGTACTCCGGATTCAGGGAGGCAACGATCTCCGCAACCTGCTGCTTCAGTTTGTTGGTAATCTCGCAGTCAGTGGATACCGGGTCCATATGGATGACCAGCATAACGCCGAATTCCCGCATAGCATCCTGCTCAATATCGTCAATAATCTCGTGCACATGTACGATATCACCGTTATCAGGTACCTCCGCATGTACGGAGGCCATAATCCTCCCCGGACCGTAGTCGTGTACCACCAGATCGTGTATTCCCATGATTTCGCTGTGACCGCATATCATATCGGACATAGCACTTACCAGTTCCGGATCCGGAGGCGTTCCAAGCAGAGTACCGATGACATCCTTGGCAAT
>CBCSVZ010000141.1:0-3903 GCA_965143695.1 uncultured Oscillospiraceae bacterium | reverse complement strand
CTCCGGAAAATTAGAGGCGATATCCGAAGTATAGAATTCTTCGGGATTCAGCATTTCTTCAACCGTTCCGGTAACGTCCGTACAGACGACCGTCCCCGACTGTTCCAGCTTCTGTCGGAATTTCTTCCGAAAATCGCCGTCCGGCTCATTGCCGTGTCTGTCTGTTACAGAAACATACACACTGTCGTCCTCAAGCTGCAGCATAATCGCGCCGTCACACAGGCCCGTTCTTCCCATCCAGCGGAGCAGGGGCAGTGCGGCGTCCTCCACTGTCTTTACGGTAATACCCGCGGCGATAAGCCCGGAAATCAGCCCGTACATGGCACTCAGTGCCCTGCCATGGCGTTTTTTCGAAACACATACCACAGAGCCCACTCCCAGCATTTGTCCGTATACCCATCCGAAGGCCGCTGCATTCAGCGGAGTCCTGCACAGATACCGCCAGCCCCGGGGCCACTGTTCCAGAAAGCTGCTGACTGCCCGGTCCTCAGCCGTATACGCGGCGCCCCGCACGGTAGCTTCCTCATCAATGGAAATATGGGGCCAGATACGGCTTCCGTCAGACAGATAGGAATAGTCGCCTGTCCTGCAGCCTTCTCCCAGCACCGCCTGAGAGACCACCGCATTCCTCCCTGTCTCCGTGCCTGAGCACAGAATGCTTTCACAGACCGTACCGCCGCTTCGGATGCTGCAGCCGTTCCATAGGATGCTGTTTCTTACTCTTACATTTCTTCCCAGAATGCAGCCTTCCCCCAGGGATACATTGGGGCCTATTTCAGAGCCTGCGCCGATATAGGAGCCCGCGCCGATATAGACAGGTTCGTTTATTTTCACACCTTCCTCCAGTATCACAGAAGGGTCTGCATGCGGGTGCTTTTCGAGGTAAAATGTATTTGCTGCCAGATATGCCTCCGGCTTTCCGATGTCGCACCAATAGGCGTCTGTCACATATCCCCAGAAACCGATTCCGGCTTTCATCGCCGCCGGAAACAGGTCTCTTGCAAAGTCGCAGGGTGCATTGGAAGGACAGAATTTTAACAGGGACGGATTCAGGATATAGATTCCCGTGTTGACTAAATCGCCCATAAGATGATGACAGTCGGGCTTCTCTAAGAATCCCTTAATGGCACCGTTTTTGTCGGTCAGGGCCACCCCGTAATCCATCGGATGTTCCGAATGAGAAAGCACCAGCGTGGCTTTAGAGCCGTGCTGCTCGTGAAACCGTACCGCTTCCGTCAGGTTGACATCTGTCATACTGTCACCGCTCATCACAATAAAGTCTTCATTGGGAGACAAAAATTCCTTACAGCCCGCAACACTGCCTGCGGTGCCCAAAGGCCTGTCTTCGGTAAAATACTCCAGCTGTACCCCCAGCGCTTTCCCGTCCCCTAAATAATCCCGAACGGTTCCCGGCAGATATTTCAGGGTAACTGCAATCTGTGTGATCCCGTGTTTTTTCAAGAGCGCTACAATGTGCTCAATTACAGGTTTCCCCCCTATGGGCACCATAGGTTTCGGTACCGTACAGGTGAGAGGTCTCAGTCGGACCCCTTCGCCGCCTGCCATGATAACAGCCTTCATCCGCAACACAACCTTTGTTCTAATATATAAACATCGGTATTATTGTGTTACGGTTTTATGTCACTTATTCTTTTTCAAAACTGGAAAATTTGTCCTGTATACCAAAAGATACAGCAGGACACATACTACGGCAGCAGCCAGCACATCCAGTACGGAGTGCTGCTTGATCAGCACCGTGGACAGGGCTACCAGGATATTGAATACCCAACAGGCCCAGACGATCCATTTTCTTTCAGAAAGTCGCTTACTCTTTGTGACAGCAACCGTTACGGCGGTGGCATTCATAACATGCATACTGGGCATAATCGTAACACAATGCGGATCCGCATCATAGATAAGCTTTACTGTTCTGCTGAACAGATCGGTGGCTCCGGATAGATCAGGGCGCATATTGTGTCCGTTGGGAAAGAATGTACAAAACAGCAGACAGAGAAATATTTCCGTATACATAAAGGCGATCAGCCTGTAGAAGCTTTCTTTCTCAATAAAGGTAAAATACAGCATCCCGGCGGCAATATACAGATACCATAGCAGATAGAAAATAACAAAAAAAGGTACAAAAGGAATATACTCGTCTAAAAAAGAATGCACCGTGAAAAACCTGGGCATTTCACGGGCATTCGCTTCCAATATTGCATACCATATAATCTGCGCGGGCCAGAAAAGAAGCCACAGCACATGCAGATTTTCTTTAATTTTCGCTGTCATTAAAGAAATCTTCTCCTATTTCATCATCGAAGCTCCAGGGCTTTTCCTCAGGCTTCTTAAGATCATCTATTTTAAAATCAAGGGGGTCGGATTCCGTGGGTTCAGTCGCCTCCGGAGACGGTTCCTCCGGTTCAACCACAGACTCCGGCTCCGGAATGTACCCGTTCTCCGGTTCCGGTTCTGTAACCGCCTGCGCGTCGTCCTCAGGCGCCTGGGACTCCGACGCTTCCTCTGTCTCCTGCTCTGAAATCGCATATTCTTCCGGAACTTCCGCCTCACCGTCCGGCAAAGCTTCTTCTGACTCCTCCCGGACTTCTTCATCGATAGTAAAGAGATTTGCTTTTCTGAAGTACTTCTCCTTCTCGCCTCCGGCAGCCAGAGGGAAGTCCTCGTCCTCTGCTTCCTCTTTATGCTTTTGCGTTGCATACACAATAAAAATTACCAGAACAACAATCAGAACCAATACAAATATCAGAAAGCCAAACAGGAACCAATCAATCGCACGGGCTCCGCCGGTAAAAATTCTTGAGAAAAATCCCTTAATACCGGACCAAATGCCGCCTTCCTCTTCAGATTCTTCGTCGGGATTCGGATTCTCCACATTGCCCGGCCCAGGAGTTCTGTTGGGATCAGAGGAAGAATCGGGATCCGCAGGTACATCCATATTCATACCGAACCGCTGAAAAGTCTTTTCCAGGGTATCGTACACATAGAAGCCCTTCGTACCGTTTTGGGATATCGCGTAGACCAGATAGAACTCACACACCTCGGCGTCCATATATTTCATGGATGCCGGTACCCATACTGTAACATTCTCACTGTCAATAACAGCCGTCTTTTCTACATATCCTTCGGGAATGCTGACCGTTTCGGGACGCTGTAAAAGGGTATAGCTGTTTGCCTGCGTATATAAAATGATATATTTTGAAAACTCATCCAGAGCCTCATCGTATACATAGAATCCGCTCTTTTCATTGGCCTGATCCTGCAAATACATAATCAGGATGTCCTGACCGTCGGCCTGAGCCGCCCAGACAGGTCGGTCCTTGTAGGTATACTCAATTTCCGTAAAACCGGTAGGAAGCGTAACCGCCTCAGGCTTATCGGAAATCACAAGGATGGCACCGCCGGCAATGACCTCAAGCTCTCCGGGCAAATTGCTGGGATCGGTTGTGGGAATCGGCAGAACACCCGATGTGTTTGTGGGAGTCGTAGGCGGTGTAGGAGATGGCGCAGAAGTAGCTTTCACTTCTGCTGCCCGGTTAATATTGATGGTAAACTTCTTAACGGTACCGTCCTCAGCTGTAACAATCACCACGCGGGAGCTGTTCCCCTCCGGTACAGCGTCGCCTCCGGATACAGATATTTTCGCTTTGGGATCTGCAGCTACCGCACTGATGGAGATAGAATTCACACTGTTGGGAACCGTCACGGTATAGCTTAATACATCGTTGGAAAAGGCGGGGGACAAGCTGCCTGCCGAAAGCTTCAGACTGGACAGGTTTGCATTGCTGGAACCTCTGGCTGAAATTTTGACAGAAACAGCAGCCGGAGCAGCCACCGATACTGTATCACCGTCTGCCGGATTCATATTATATACACCAATATCTTCTA
>CBCSVZ010000140.1:0-3924 GCA_965143695.1 uncultured Oscillospiraceae bacterium | reverse complement strand
GCGCTCCATTTTACCAAAGAGATCCTCTCTCATTTTTTTGACCGTGTTAAGGGAAAGCTTCGCAGCAAAAATGCCCTGCAGGTAGTTGGCCGCAGACTGAAGCAGATAGACGCCGCCCAACAGGGCCAGCATAGTGAGCAGTCTGTCAAAATCCACATGGAGCTGCCCCTCTTTCAGGGTCACGGCATCAATGGCGGCGGCCTGTATGGAGGGTCCCGCCAGTGTCAGCAACGTCACCAGCAGCACTACCGCAATCAGGGAGAAGAACAGATACTTGCTGGTGCCGATATATTGCATAAGGCGTTTCACGGTGCCTTTGGTATCCTTGGGCTTCTCCGCAGGCATACGCAGATTTCCTCCGGGAGGACCGCCTCCGGGCCGGCCCGGTCTGATGATGGGCGGCTGTCTGTCACTGTTATTACGCATGGCACTCACCTCCCTTGTTCTGGGAATTGTAGATATCAATATACACAGGACAGCTTTCCATAAGTCGGTCATGGCAGTCATATGCCACCAGCTGTCCTTTATCAAGAACTGCGATTTTATCCGCATCTTTCACACTGGCCACCCGCTGAGCGATCATGATCACCGTTGTGCCCTTCAGATTTTCCTTCAGGGCTTTTCGCAGCTTCGCCTCGGTAGTCAGATCCAGCGCAGAGGTACTGTCATCAAAAATCAGAATACGGGGCTTTCGCACAATGGCTCTGGCAATACAAAGCCTCTGCTTCTGTCCTCCTGACAGGGCCGTCCCCTTCTCACCCACCTGGGAATCATAGCCCTCCTGAAATTTACTGATAAATTCCTCCGCCTGGGCGATTCGCGCGGCCTCCTGTACCTCCTCCTCGGTAGCGTCCTCTTTCCCCCAGCGTATATTTTCCCGGATACTGCCGGAGAAGAGTTCACTTTTTTGCAGCACCATACTGATATTTTCCCGGAAGCTTTCCAGGGTGAAATTCCGGATATCCTCGCCGTCAATGAGAATCCTGCCCTGACCGGGATCGTAGAATCTGGCAATAAGATTGACCAGGGTAGACTTTCCGGAGCCTGTGGCGCCTAAGACCGCCACCGTCTGACCGCCCTCAATATTAAGATCAATATCTGTCAGCACCTGTCTGCCGGAGCCTGTGGGATAGGCAAAGGACACATGCTCGAAGCGGATACTTCCCCGGGTAAAATCAGCCTCTTTTCTGCCGGACACCACCGCGGCCTCTGTATTCAGCACCTCTCTGATACGCTGTGCCGAGGCTCTGCCTCTGGAAATGGACTGGAACATCATACTGACCATCATCACAGACATGAGTACCTGGGTAATATAGGTAACAGCCGCCATGATCACACCCACCTGCATTTTACCGGCCTCCACCTGCCAGCCGCCTATGTAAATAATAGCGATGACCGAAAGGTTCATAACGATCATAAGCATCGGATTCAGGATCGCAATCAGCTTCTGCACCCTGAGGTTTTTCTCCACCAATTCTGTATTGGCCCGGTCAAAACGGGCCTCCTCGTAATCCTCCCGTACATATGCTTTCACAACTCTGGCCCCGGAAACATTTTCCTGTACCACACTGTTTACCCGGTCCAGCTTATCCTGAACCACCGTAAAAAGGGGACTGGCCTTGGCAAGGATAATAAATATGGCAATAAGCTGTATGGGCAGGGATATGACGATCACTACCGCGAAATTTACATTCAGTGACAGGGACATGAAAATGCCTCCCAGAAATGTAAGCGGAGCGCGCACAAACATACGAAGGGCCATTTCCACCAGATTCTGCACCATTGTAATATCATTGGTCAGTCTGGTGATCAACGAACCCGTAGTAAATTGATCCGTCTGCTCCAGAGACAGGCTCATGATTTTCTCATATAAATCTCTTCGCAAATCATTGCCGAAGCTCTGGGACGCCGCCCCGGCAAAGCCTCCCGCACCTACACCGGCAACACCGCCCATAAGGGCAATGCCGATCATCATAAGGCCGGTGCGTACGATCAGCTCCATGTTTCCGCCCAGAACTCCCTCATCTACGATTTTAGACATGAGCGTCGGCTGCATCAGATCGCATACAACTTCGCCCACCATAAACAGCGGAGCCAGCAGGGCGAAATACCAATAGGGCTTTAAATACGAAATCAGTTTTCGCCGCATATGTGCCCCCTCATCTTAAGCAGAAGCTCTATCAGCAGCTGCTGTTCCTGTTCCGTCAGGGCGCTGCTGATATTCTGATCTACCGTTTCAATTCCCTCGTGCAGCTTTTGGTCCAGCCTGTGTCCGGCCTCTGTAAGGCATACCAGCGTCTCCCGCTGGTCCTCCGCATTGGTCTTGCGCTCTACCAGGCCGTCACGCTCCATATTCTGCAAGGTAAGGCTCACCGTCGGCGGCTTTAAATGGGTCTCACTGACAAGCCGGGACTGGGACACGCCCTCCTCCCTGCGGTTCAAATGAAACAGGATCATCCTGTATCCGCTCTTAATACCCAGCATATGCTCCTGCTCCCGCATCAAATCGTGTATCAGTCTGCTTAAATCCATAATGAGCATTCCGGGCTTCATTTTGTCTCTGGGTGGAAGCGGCGGATGCTCATGGGGGCCTTTTCTCGGTCTTCTCACGGTAAAATACTCCTTTGGTTTTTATGGGTAAAATAATTAGTTTTAAAACTAACAAATATATGATATCTTTTTTTGGAGGATTTGTCAAATGGAATAAAAAAAGAGGAGACTGCGCTTCCGGAATACGGAAGCGATCTCCCTGTTTCAAATCTTACATTTTACCCGTTGGTTTTTTCAAATTCCCGCATAAAGTCTACCAGAGCAGTAACTCCCTCCATGGGCATGGCATTATAAATCGATGCTCTCATACCGCCGACACTGCGGTGGCCCTTCAGATTTACAAAGCCTGCCTCCTCGGCAGCCTTTACAAAGGCGGCATCCTTCTCCGCGTTACCTGTTACGAAAGGCACATTCATCAGAGAACGGTCCTCCGGAACAACTGTGCCTTTGAACAGCTCGGAAGAATCCAGAAAATCATAAAGCACCTTGGCCTTGGCCTCGTTGCGCGCTTTCATCTTCTCTACGCCGCCTACGGTATTTTTGATCCACTCCAATACCAGCTTACACATATAGATCGTATAGCAGGGAGGCGTATTAAACAGAGAATTTGCGTCCGCATGGGTCTTGTAATCAAACATGGTCGGTGTAATATCTCTGGCATTTCCGATCAGGTCTTCTCTGACAATGACCAGGGTCAGACCTGCAGGCGCAATATTCTTCTGGGCCCCTGCAAACAGCAGACCGAATCGGGTCACATCAATGGGCTCGGACAAAATACAGGAGGAAATATCCGCCACCAGCGGAACATTGCCGGTCTCGGGCAGTGTGTGATATTTGGTTCCGTAGATCGTATTGTTCATACAAATATGGAAATAGTCTGCATCCTTGGTAAACGTATCCGGATCCAGCCTGGGGATGTAAGAGAAGGTCTTATCCTTTGAAGAAGCGACCACTTTTGTCTCTCCGTATTTGGAAGCCTCCTGCCAGGCCTTGGTTGCCCACTGTCCTGTGAGTACAAAGTCTGCCTTGCCGCTCTTATTCATAAGATTCAAAGGCACCATGGCAAACTGAGACCACGCGCCTCCCTGCAGAAAGAGCACCCTGTAGTTGTCGGGAATGCCCATCAGCTCTCTGAGCAGAGCTTCCGCTCCCTCTATAATCTCTTCAAAAAGCTTTGATCTATGGGACATCTCCATGACGGACTGACCGCTTCCCCGGTAATCCAGCATTTCCGACGCGGCTTTCTTAAGGACCTCTTCCGGCAAAATAGAAGGGCCTGCTGAAAAATTGTAAACTCTTGACATTACGACATCTCCCTAAAAAGAATTCCCGGTTATTATATAATTTCCGTCAGTTTTATGTCAAGCCATAGCC
>CBCSVZ010000139.1:0-3971 GCA_965143695.1 uncultured Oscillospiraceae bacterium | reverse complement strand
TGTCTATTCCACACCGGAGAAGCTGATCGTTCTGGAAGAATATGTTCCGGGAGAAACTTTGGAGCAGGTACTCCGCCGGGAGAAGCTTTCCGGCAAAGCGGCGGTAGGCTATCTGCTGGAACTTTGTGACGCCGTGGACATTCTTCATTCCCGCGGCATCATCCACAGGGATATTAAACCCTCCAATATTATTCTAAGTCCTGACGGACTGAAGCTGATCGACTTCAGCATTGCCCGTCTGATGCGAGAAGGCCGCAAGAGCGACACCGTTCCGCTCGGTTCCGTAGGATATGCAGCACCGGAGCAATTCGGCATTTCCCAGTCCGGTCCGGCTACGGACATTTACGCAATCGGCGTACTCTTTAACGAGCTGCTCACCGGCAGACATCCTACGGAGGGAGTCGCTCCCGGGCGGGCGGGTAAAATCATTTCCCGCTGTCTGCAAATTGAAAAGCAAAAGAGATACAAAAGTGTGGCGCAGCTGCGGGCAGAAATAAAAACAGTAAGGGCGGTACACTGATATGGCACAGAAAAAATGCCCCTTTTGCGGAGAAAATATCCCTTCTGATACACAGTTTTGTCTGGCGTGCTTTCAGCCGCTTTCATGCGGCATTCCGGTCAGACCCCGTAGAAAGCTTCCCATACGGTGGAAAACACTGTTTTCTATCCTGAGTTCTTCTCTGCTTATCGGCATTTTACTTGCTTGCTTTCTGCCGGCTGCAGCAGGGACGGGTACGCCTGAGCATACAGACTTACGGACTTGGATTCCCCGGCGTACAGATCAGGGATTAATCACCGGTCCGAAAATCACTCCGACCCAGGAGGCAGAAGGCTCCCCTCTTCCCACGGAAAGTCCTGCTCCGGGAAAAGAACAGAACACGGCTGCTCCGCCAAAGACCTCTGCTGCCGATGCCACGCCCGCCGGAACGCTTTTTGAAACCGCCCCTGTTCCCACACCCGCGGCCTCTCCCGGCCTTACAGATTATGAAAAACAGTTTGTCCTAAAGGGCAGTACCATAACGAAATATACCGGAAGTGATGCCACGGTCATTCTTCCCGAAAGCATTGGAGGAAAACCGGTCTATAACGTGGGGACTCAGGCCTTTGCAAACAATACCGCCATACAAAAAGCAGTCATTCCGGAGGGAATTACTGTCATCGGTGAAAAAGCCTTTTACGGCTGTACTTCCCTGGAAACGGTAGAAATGGCCGACTCCGTGGAACAGCTCGGCAACTATGTCTTCGCGGGCTGTAAGAAGCTGCGCAATGTCACGCTGTCCCCTTTGCTTTCCTATCTGCCCGGTTATGCGTTCTATCAGTGTGAAAGTCTCCGTTCCGTGAAACTGCCGGACAGGCTGTATTCCCTCTGGGATGGATGTTTTTCTCAAACGGGGCTGACGCAGATAACATTACCTGACAACCTGGCGGAAATACGCAATGAGGCCTTCGGGCAATGTTCCTCGCTTCTTTCCGTCAGGACCGGTTCGTCCCTATACCGTTTAGGAGTGAATGCGTTTGCCCAGTGCCCTGTTCTTCAGAGCATCAATCTGGGAAAAAAGGTGGATTTCATTGATTTTTATTGCTTTGACAACAGTCCCAAAGTAGTACTTACCGTAGCAAAGGATTCGTATGCCCACTCCTATGCCTTGAAATACGGCATTCCCTTTCAGCTGGAAAAAGCTTAAAGCCCCCCTGCAATTATGACAACAGTCAGCCCCACTACCGCGGCAGTTATCACAATGTCATTTCGGGAGAACTTTAACACCCGGAACCGGGTTCTGCCCTTTCCTCCCCGATAGCAGCGGGATTCCATGGCGACGGCCAGATCCTCGGCCCGACGGAAAGCACTTATAATCAGAGGAATGATCACGGGGATAAAGCTTTTGATTTTATTGATAAAACTTCCCGTATCAAACTCCGCCCCTCTGGAAGACTGAGCCTTCATGATCCGGTCTGTCTCCTCAGTGAAAGTCGGAATAAACCGCAGGGCAATGCTCATCATCATGGCAATATCGTGGGCAGGAAAACGTATGACCTCCAAAGGCGACAGCAGCCGCTCCAGCCCGTCTGTCAGAGCAATGGAGGAGGTCGTAAAGGTCAGCAGAGAGGCGCCGGCTACCAGAATGAGAATCCGCAGAGCCATTTTAACAGCAAACAGAATCCCTTCTTTATAAATATGGATGATCCCCCAACCGAAAAGCAGCGTCTCTCCCTGGTAGAAAAACATATTTAAAATGATCGTAAACAGAATAATAAATAAAAGCGGCCGAATGCTTCGGAGCACATATTTTACCGGAACGCCGGAAGCCGCTACTGCCACAACCAGAAAGGCAGCGGCAACAGCATAACCTGCAAAAGTGCCGATAAACATCACCGCCACCATGTATACAACCGTCATGAGGATCTTCGTTCGGGGATCCGCCCTGTGCAATATAGAATTTCCGGGAATAAACTGTCCGATGGCAGGTTTCATTTTACACGCCCTCCCATATAGTCCGATACTGCCTGAAGGGCTGCCTCCACAGTATAAACATCCCGGGGAAGTGTCGGGAACCTGTTTCGCAGCCGATTCCACAACAGGGTGATCTGTGGCACAGCCAGACCGATTTCATTGAGTCTGTCCTCATTTTGAAATACTTCCGCCGCCGTACCGGAGAGAGCCACCCGGGAGTCGTTCAGAACATAGATATAATCTGCCAGCCGGGCGATATCCTCCATACTGTGGGAAACCAGCACAATGGTCGTTCCGCGCTCTGTCTGCAGGCGCTTTAAATAACGGAGGATCTCATCTCTTCCCACAGGATCCAGCCCCGCTGCCGGTTCGTCCAGCACCAGATAATCCGGATTCATAACAATAATACCCGCCAGTGCCACGCGGCGCTTCTGTCCACCGGAAAGGTCATAAACAGACCGCTCCGCCAGGCTCGCTTCCATGCCCACAATATCCAGCGCCTCCAACACTCTGATCCGTTTTTCCTCTTCGGAGAGCGCTTCCTTCCGAATACCGTATGCCACATCCTTGAAGACAGTCTCCTCGAAAAGCTGGTACTCCGGATATTGAAATACAAGACCCACTTTCTTTCGCAGTTCGCCGACATTCTTATCGGTCATCAGCTGTCCGTCTACCCATACCTGCCCCTGCTCCGGCCGCAGCAGACCGTTAAAATGCTGCACCAATGTGGATTTGCCGCAGCCCGTATGGCCTATGATACCGGTGAAGCTTCCCTTTTCAATTTCCACGGTCACATCATGGAGGGCCTCGCTCTCAAAAGGTGTATTTTTCTGATAGGTATAAAAGATATGTTCAGCTTTCAGCGACATAGCGTCCTCCCTCCAGCAGTTTCTCCAGTACCGCCGCACCCTCGTCCGCGTCAATAATATCGGCAGGAACCTCCAGACCCATTTCGTTCTTCAGTCGGTAAAATAGCTGCGTAATCTGGGGCAGTTCCAGTCCCGCCTGATAAATTTCATCTCTGTGGGAAAATATCTCCCGGGGGGTACCGTCAGCGATCAGCCGCCCCTTATCAATCAGGATGGCCCGTTGGGTCATGGCCACTTCATCCATATGATGGGTGATCAGAACAATGGTGATCTGATATTCCCGATTCAACTGGGAAATCACCCGCATTACTTCCCGCCGTCCTATTGGGTCCAGCATCGCGGTCGCTTCATCTAAAACAATGCACCGGGGATTCATCGCCAGAATGCCCGCAATGGCCACCCGCTGCTTCTGGCCGCCGGAAAGCAGATGAGGCTCTTTCGTTTCAAAGCCCTTCAATCCCACTCTTTCTATGGAGCGATATACCCGCTCTACCATCTCCTCATGGGGCACACCCAAATTTTCAGGTCCGAAGGCCACATCCTCTTCAACAGTAGTTCCTATGATCTGGTTGTCCGGATTCTGGAATACCATCCCCACATTGTGACGGATTTCCCATATCATCTCCGTATTTGCGGTATCAATATTCTCT
>CBCSVZ010000138.1:0-3995 GCA_965143695.1 uncultured Oscillospiraceae bacterium | reverse complement strand
TTCCTTAACGGGACAGCGGCTGTGACCGCAGGCACAATTTTTGAAGAAGGCACCGGAGCTTACGAATGTATCATATCTGAAGAACTGGCTGCATTTAATGAGCTTTCGGTAGGAGATACTGTTACTATTGTTAATCCCAATAATGAAGAAGAAGCATATTCCTTTACAGTGGTTGGCTTTTACACAGATTCCTCTGCCAACGAAAACAGCTTTTCCCGTTTTGGCTCCACTTCTACGGATCCTGCAAATTGGATTTATATGAGCTATACGGCCCTACAGTCCATCATTGACAGCTCAGAGACAGAAGCTTCCTCCTCCGGCACATCAGACAATGAGACGGATCCCATTGCCGGTACATTGGCAGCTACTTATGTATTTGCCGATGTGGAAAGCTATGAGGCTTTTGAAGAAGAAGCAAGGGAGCTGGGGCTGGATGATTCTTATACTGTATCATCCTCTGATATCAGCACCTTTGAAGCAAGTATGACACCGTTGAATACGCTTAGTACCGTGGCCGGATATTTTTTGATTGTTATTTTGATTATCGGCGCTGTTATTCTGGTCATTTTAAATATTTTTAATGTTCGGGAACGTAAATATGAAATCGGCGTATTAACCGCAATGGGAATGAAAAAAGGAAAGGTAGCTTTTCAATTTCTGACAGAGATTTTTATTGTTACCCTGGCGGCGATTGTTCTCGGCGCCGGAATCGGTGCTGTCAGTTCTGTTCCTGTTACCAACGCTCTTCTGGAAAGTCAGATCGCTTCCCGAAATTCACAGGCTGAGCAAATAGAGGAAAATTTCGGCCGCGGCGGCATTTCAGGTGGAAAGGGAAGTCTGCCGGATGTATCGGAAAATAAAGAACTTTCCGCAGTTGATTATATCAATGAAATTCATTCCGCTATGAATTTTACTGTAGTACTGCAAATGTTGGGAATCGGTATTCTGTTAACATTGGCAGCGGGTATTGTTTCCATGCTGTTTGTTATGCGTTACGACCCGTTAAAGATTCTGGCAAATAGGGATTAAGGAGGAAAAAATGGCTGTTTTATCTTTAGAAAATATATGCTTTTCGTATGACAGGACTCCTGTCTTAAAGAATCTATCGTTTGAATTTGAAAAAGAAAAGATCTACTGCATCACAGGAAAATCCGGAGCAGGAAAGACCACGTTGCTTTCCGTACTATCCGGTCTTGCGGCGCCGAGCAGCGGTAATATCTATTATAACGGTGAGAATATCAGGGAGATTGACAAGTATCAATTCCGCAGCAAGTATATTGGCGTTATTTTTCAGAGCTATAACCTGATCACAAAATTTACTGCTGCCGAGAATGTTGTGCTTTCTATGGATATTGCCGGGGTCAGGGGAGTGAAAAAGAAAGAAAAGGCTCTGGAATTGCTGAGAAGTGTGGGGCTTGATGAACAAGAAGCCAACCGACGCATTTTGAAGCTGTCCGGCGGTCAGCAGCAGCGGGTTGCAATTGCGCGTGCTCTTTCTTATGATCCGGATATCATTCTTGCGGATGAACCTACGGGAAATCTGGACGGTGAAACACAAAGAGAAATTCTGGAAATTTTTCGTCAGTTGGCCAATCGGGGAAAATGCGTCATCCTTGTTAGTCATTCTCCTGAGGTTGCGGAGCGGTGCGATGTGCGCTATGAATTGAAGCGGTTGTAGAGATATTTCTGTGTGTTCGTCCTTGACAACCTCCGCGCTGCGACGTATATTTTAAGCAGTCAGATACAGAAACGGAGGCAGAGTTTTCGTTATGTATTACGGAGAAAATGCTGCGGGCGGTACAGGTGACAGTATGAAATTTAATGAAGCGATTTTAAAGGCTTCCGGCCGCGGCACCGCTGATCCGGGTATCGGAACCCTGAATGAAAAGACCCTGCATGCGGTACTGAAGCTTTACTATGAACCCTGCGAAGCAAGACATGAGATACAGCTGGGACGTTATGTTGCGGATATCGTCAGCGAAGAGGGCATCATTGAGATTCAGACGAGAGCCTTTCACAAGTTAAGAGATAAGCTCCGATACTTCCTTTCAATATCCAAAAGTGTAACGGTAGTGTATCCCATTGCCCATATAAAATGGCTGTGCTGGATAGACAGTGAGACCGGTGAAATCAGCAAAAAGCGCCAGAGCCCCAAGACGGGCACTCCTTATGACGCTTTTTATGAGCTCTATAAAATCAAAATGTTTTTGAAAGAAGAATCCCTTCACATACGGCTTCCCTTAATTGATTTAACAGAATATCGGAATTTAAACGGATGGAGTCAGGATAAGAAAAAGGGATCTTCCAGAAACGAGAGAATTCCGGAGGCTCTGGCGGATGAAATTTTTCTGGATACTCCGGCAGACTATGTGAAATTGATTCCCAAGGGTCTAACAGAACCTTTTACCGTTCGTGATTTTGCACGGGCAGCGGGAATCCGGAAGGAAACAGCACAGCAGGTACTGCACATTATGCATTATATATGTGCTGTGAAACGGGTTGGAAAGAAAGAGAATCAGTATTTATATGAGACGTTATCACCGGGATTTTTTGCACAGAATTTCTAAAAATTGGAAATGCCTCGGCTGTAACAACATGGTAACATGTTTATCCGTTTTACGGGTAAAATAGTATTGCGGCAATCGTATGCCGTAAAAAAAGAATATCGGTGATAGATATGCTGAAAAAAATCACTGCGATGTTGTTTCTCGGACTGATGCTGGTTGCTGTTCCGGCTGTATACGGTGCCGACAGGCAAGCGTGTATTACGCTGCCGATCGTAATGTATCATCATATCTCTCCGGAGGCAAGAAGACTGGGAAAGTATGTTATTACTCCTGATGAGTTTGAACAGGATCTGAAGTATCTGAAGGAGAACGGCTATGAGACGATCTCTTCTGCGCAGTTAAAGGATTGGCTGGACGGAAAAGGAAGTCTCCCTGAGAAGCCCGTTATGATCACCTTTGACGATGGCTACGAGAGCACGGCAGTATATGCCTGTCCTCTGTTGGAGAAGTACGGTATGCACGGCATTGTGGCGGTTATCGGAACGGTGACGACGCAGTATACGGAGACTCCGGACCATCATCTGGGATATTCGCATATGAGTTGGGAGGCTGTTGCGGAGCTTGATTCCGGTACGGTGATGGAAGTGCAATGCCATACCAACAATATGCACAAGCTTACCCCTCGCAAAGGCTGCAAGAAAATGTCCGGGGAGAGCATGGCCGATTATGAAAAGGCACTTATGGACGATATTAATACTTTTCAGAATGCATTTGTGAAGAGTACCGGCCATAAAAGTGATGTACTGGTATTACCTTTCGGCATATACAGCAGCGAAACCCTGGATATTGCCGGGCAAATGGGATTTCGAATGGTTTTTACCTGTACGGAGAAGGTAAACAGCATTTCTGAAAATGATGCTGGGAAAATGCAGGTGTTGGGGCGATTCAACAGGCCCCACGGAATTACAAGCGAAACGTTTTTTGCGAAATGGAACAAGAAACTGTGAATGGAAAGGGCTGTTCAAAGATTGCAGCCCTTTTAACTTTTATTATGAAGTCTGGAAGCGGCCTTTTCCCAATTGATATGCTTATACACAGTAATCACAATAAAGAAGGACAGAGTCCCTACTGCGATCCCTCCCAGAATATCAGTAGGGTAATGTACATACAGATACATTCTGGAGAAGGCTATGATGGCAGCGATTATATAGGCGGCGATCCCGAATTTTTTATCGGCATACAACAGTGCTGCGGCAGCTCCGAAGGATGCCGTAGTATGTCCCGAGGGGAAAGACCAGTCTGTGGGCTTGCTTATGAGCAGATTTACTGCGGTATTCACATCGTAGGGTCTTACTCTGGCTACAAGGTTTTTCAGAAGCACATTGGCAATCAGCAATCCCGTCAACAGGGTAAACAAAAGGATCCATCCGTTTTTTCGGTATTTCCGAAAGAAGAGCAGCACAATTCCGCAGAGAATCCAGAACCATC
>CBCSVZ010000137.1:0-4003 GCA_965143695.1 uncultured Oscillospiraceae bacterium | reverse complement strand
GATATCACTCCTTCATATTACTAAATGCACTGAGCAGTGCGTCCACACTTGCGTGAATGATGTCGGTATTGGTACCGGCCCCCCAACTCATCACGCCCTCTTTATTCTTAATTCCTATGTAGGCAGCCGCTACACTGCCGGAGCCCTGCTTCTGCATACTGTGCTCTGTGTAGACCTCTAACAGATAATCGGTGCCGGTAAAGCTTTTCAGCGCATTGCTCACCGCATCCAGGGAACCGTTTCCCGTCGCCTTAACAGTTGTTGCAGCGCCGTTTTGCATAAAGGTAAGCTCTGTCTCTATTTCCTCTTCCTTACGGGTAAAATGCATATCAGCGACTGAAATGCTGTTATCATGCAGGAAATAGTGCTTCTTAAAGATATCCAACACTTCCGCTACCTTCAGCTCCCTGTGCTCACGGTCAGAAATGCTCTTGCAGAGATAACTTAAATGCTCTCGCATTTCTGCCGGCAATACATAGCCGTAGGTCTGCTCCAGAAGATATCCGATTCCTCCCTTGCCGCTCTGGGAATTGACACGGATCACATCCGCATCATAGGTACGGCTGATATCATGAGGATCAATGGGAATATACGGTACTGTCCACTGATGCAATCCTTTCTCGTCACGCCATTTCATTCCTTTGGCAATGGCATCCTGATGGCTGCCTGAGAAGGCGGCAAACACAAGTGCGCCGGCATAAGGCGCCCGTTCGTATACATGCATTCTGGTACATTTCTCATATTCTTCAACAAGATGCGGCATATTGGAGAAATCCAGCTTCGGATCAACCCCGTGGGAATACATATTCATAGCCAGTGTAATAATATCTACATTACCCGTTCTCTCCCCATTGCCGAACAGGGTACCCTCCACACGGTCAGCACCTGCCAGAAGTGCCAGCTCAGTATCGGCAACACCGGTACCCCGGTCATTATGCGGATGGAGCGACAGCGTTACATGTTCACGGTATTTCAGGTTCTCGCTCATATACTCCACCTGTGAAGCGTAAACATGGGGAAGACTCATCTCCACTGTTACCGGCAGATTGATGATCACATTATTGTTTTCATCGGGCTCTAACACATCCAGCACTGCATTGCAGACCTCCAAAGCATATTCCGGTTCTGTTCCGGTAAAGCTTTCAGGGGAATACTCAAAGCGGAAGTTTCCCTCATACTCACCGGTCAGTCTCTTTACCAGTTTTGCTCCGTCTACGGCAATCTTTTTGATCTCCTCTTTGTTCTTGCGGAATACCTGTTCCCGCTGAACAACGCTGACGGAATTATAGAAATGAATAATGGCACTGGGAGCGCCCTTGCAGGCATCAAATGTCTTGCGAATAATATGCTCCCGGCACTGGGTCAGCACTTGAACAGTGACATCCTGAGGGATCATATTGTTATCGATCAGTGTGCGCAGAAATTCATATTCTGTCTCGCTTGCGGCAGGAAAACCGACCTCAATTTCCTTAAAGCCGACTTCCAGAAGCACCTTGTAATATTCCAGCTTCTCCTCAAGGCTCATGGGGATCACAAGGCTCTGATTACCGTCTCGCATATCCACGCTACACCATACCGGCGGCTTTTCGATATGATCCTTCTCCACCCATTTATTATAAGTCTTCGATACGGGATAATAACCTACACTGTATTTACTGGCATCCATCATATTTCTTTCTTCCTTTCTGCAATAACTTCAACTTCAACGAACACATTTTTCGGCAGAGTCTTTACTGCCACACAGCTTCTTGCGGGTTTACCGGTAAAATATTGTGCATACACTTCGTTAAACGCGGTAAAATCATTCATATCGGCCAAAAAGCAAACGGTCTTTACTGCATTTTGCAGAGAACTGCCCGCCGCCTCTAATACAGCAGCAAGGTTTTTGCAGACTCTGTGTGTCTGTTCAGCAATATCGGTTCCCGCTATTTCTCCGGTAGCAGGATCCAGGGGAATCTGCCCCGAGGTGAACACCAAACGGTCCGTCACCACTGCCTGGCTGTAAGGGCCAATCGCCGCCGGTGCTTTATCTGTTAAAATCTGTTCGCTCATCAAAAGAGCCCTCCTTGTTCAATTATTTTAAAGCCTTCCTTTTTCAAGGCATGTGTTATCTGCTGTACATGGTCATAGTCTCTGGTTTCCATTTCAATACGAAGATAGCAGCCGTTAATACTTTCCGTATTTCCGTGTTCATGATGGACACCCGTTACATTTCCGCCGCAGTCAGCAATAATGCGGGAAACGTCCTTCAGCTGCCCGGGTTTATCGATCAGCTCGATCAGCATACTGCTGGAGCGTCCTGACTTCATCAGGCCCCTGCCGATCACACGGGAAAGGCTGGTCACATCAATGTTGCCGCCGGATACAATGCTGACAACCTTCTGTCCCGCAACAGGAAATTTCTCAAACATGGCTGCTGCTACTGCTGCTGCACCGGCCCCTTCGGCAATCATTTTCTGTTTTTCAATAAGTGCGAGAATTGCAGAAGAGATTTCATCATCCGTTACAAGTGCAATATCATCCACATACTCTTTCACGATATTAAAGGTGTTCACTCCCGGCTGCTTTACCGCGATACCGTCGGCTATGGTCTGCACACTGTCCAGGCATCCGATTTCTCCGTTCTTTATTGAATGAAACATACTCGGTGCCCCCGATACCTGCACGCCGTATACCTTGATAGAAGGCCGGATCTGCTTTACAGTATAGGCAATGCCTGAAATCAGGCCGCCGCCACCCACAGGAACAATAACGGCATCAATATCATCAAGGTCGTTCATGATTTCAAGAGCAATCGTACCCTGGCCGGCAATTACATTTTCATCATCGAAAGGATGAATGAAGGTGTAACCTTCCCTGTCCCGAAGCTCCAATGCTTTTTGATAAGCATCATCATAGCAACCCTCAACGAGACACACTTCAGCACCGTAGCCTTTGGTCGCTTCCACCTTGGAAATCGGAGCGCTGTCCGGTAAACAAATCAGAGACCTGATACCGCATTTAGAAGCAGCCAGAGCCACCCCCTGCGCATGATTTCCGGCAGAACAGGCAATGACACCCTTTTGCTTTTCTTCTTCAGACAGCATTGCCATTTTATAGCCTGCGCCCCGAACCTTGAAAGAGCCTGTGATCTGTAAATTCTCCGGCTTCAGATAGAGCTTGCAGGCCGGCGCGATCCCATAGGCCCGCACTACATTTGTCTCGCGGATAATATCCTTTAGCACGACCTGTGCATGAAATACTTTATCTAAAGTTAGCAATTCATTCATCTCCTTACTGTTCAGGGTATAAAAACACCCGTCTCAAAGCTTTTGCACTTTGAGACGGGTGTAAACCTTGTACAATTACACTCGCGGTACCACTCAAATTGCAGTTCTGAAAAACTGCCACCTCTTTGGGATCAAAAAATCCCTATGCGTTAACGTAGCATTCACGGGAGAATCTACTCAGCTTTCTGCTTTTCAAACCTCCGGCTCAGAAGTGAGAGGTCACTAAGTTTACTCCATACCGATTTACATCAACCACCGGCTCTCTGCAATGTTTCAGCCTGGACTGTCTTCGTCATAGCCTTTTATAAAGTTATCGTGTCAATCATAACACCCCGCAATTTTCTTGTCAATACTTAAAAGGAGGCGGACTTTAAAATTCATAAACCGTTCAAGAACTGTGTGTGGTGCAAAAGGTATATTAACTTTTGAAAAATAGAACCTCGGGTTAAATGTAACGTTTTCACCTATTCAAACAACTCTGTCTTATATTTTAATGAATCTTTTTCACTTATTTGACGAATGACTTGGCAGGGATTTCCTACTGCTAAAGAATTAGGCGGAATATCCCTGGTTACTACGCTGCCGGCTCCGATCACACATCCCTCTCCTATTGTTACACCGCCGATGATTGTCACATTGCTTGCTATCCAGCAGTTAGAGTGAATTGTTATGGGCTTTCCATATTCATCATCATAAGGAACTCCGTTTTTCTTAAATTTAATGTTTCTTTCCTG
>CBCSVZ010000136.1:0-4049 GCA_965143695.1 uncultured Oscillospiraceae bacterium | reverse complement strand
GTACTTGAAGGCCAGCGCGCCGATCCCGTTGCTGTTAGACAGGGTACAGGTTGACCGGTCGGCCATAGCACTGTCTCCGTAAGCTATGGTGATCTGCTCAGCGCTGCCGATCCTGACCTTGACACAGTTCGTCCCTTCCAATGTCGCGGGAAGCGAAGAACCTGTGATGTAGTTGGTAAAGCCTTTCACATTCTGGCTGTTGTTTGTCGTCCGAAGACCTGTACCTACATTATTAAAATAGAAATACACATAACCGTCCTTTACAGTAGCCATATACATATAGGGACTTCCGTAATCACTTACGGAGTAGTTCTTATAGTCATATATCTTTGCCAATGCAAGATATGCCAACCGGTCACCGATATGCTTTTTATTCCGGGGATGCGCAAAGTCATAGTCATAATAGTTGGAACCGTAGTCCATAGAACAAACCAGACTGTAATTATCAATGAGTTTCAGGGAATCAAACTGTGCAAAACGCATATCTGCCAATTCCGGCCACTGATTATTGGTATCGTTATGGGAAGTAAGCTGTACACTGTAGAAGGCCATATTCTTCCCATAGATTTCCCGCATCATACCGACAAAGTCCTTAAGATTATCAGCATATTTGCTGTAATCGCACATATCCGCTTCCCCCTGATACCACAGCATACCTGTCACTTGTGTCTTGGAGAAAGGTGCAATCAGGCTGTTATAAATATCAGAAGGATAGAATTGACTCAGACCGATATTGTGCTTTGCAGCATTGTAACGGTCAGCGGGCATAAAATCGCAGAGAGCAGCGCCACCCGCAGACATCTGTATGATACCGATCGGCACATTGGTATGGTCGGCAACCTGCTTTGCAAAATAATAGCCTACTGCAGAAAAAGCTTTTGCGTTTTCGACAGTGTTGACCTGCCAGGTACGCCCTGCAGGTACATCCTTCTGAGGGGTAGCAGGACTTCTTGGAATGTATTTATTATTGGAATCCTTGGGGAAATCATCCTCCCAATAGTTTGTACATTCCCAGAACCACTGTGTAAAAAGTCTGATGTTATCCTTTTCGCTAATGGTATTTTCAAAAGAAGGATTGTTGATCAGCGTACTTGTCAATGTCACCTGTGCATTGGACTGGCCGGAAATCAGCCACACATCTCCCAATAAAATATTTCGGAAGCAATACCCGTTCTCAGGTCCCTGCGCTTTTGTATAAACCTTGAGTTCAACCGGCACTGTGGAAGCCGGATGTGCGCTCATCTGCACGCACCATTCGCCGTTACTGTCAACAACGGCATATCTGGTCTCGCCCATGAGCTCCACATATATAATTCCTCCTGCTTTCTCAGCTGTTCCGAATATATTCAGATACTGGTTTCTCTGAAGCACCATATTATCTGTAATCGTCGTGCTTACCCGGTAAGAAAAGGCCTGACCGTCATCCGCGGGTGCAGTCTGCGGCTCCAGGGCTTTGGGAGTAATCTGAACAGGAATTCCCAAAAAAATGTATTTTATAATCAAGTAATCCGTAGAGGTTATGGCCCCGTCATTATTGATATCGGCTTTTTCTTCAACTTCTGCCGAAAAGCTGCTGCCGGCAAAAATCTTTTTTATGATCTGGTAATCTGTTGAGGTAACTTTTCCGTCGCCGTTTACATCGCCGATAACAGGCTCAGTATCAACAGCACCGAATGCCATATTGCCGAAGCTCAATAACCCGGATATGGCCAGTGTCAATGCCAAAAAAACTGCAAAAATTCTTTGTTTCATTCAATCTGTCTCCTAAAATTATTTTCTGGTAAAGCAAAAGGTCGGGCATGGAATGTCATTGCTGTTTACAAGATTCGCCTCTTCCAGCAGTGCCGAATGTTCAATCGCGTAGCAAATACCGTATACGGTTCCTGTGGCGCCGGAAAAACTGATTTTAACAGTATCCTTATCCACAAGCACCGCATTTGTACTGACAAGCTCTTCATTGCCCTGCAAAAGTTTGAATCCGATCAGCTGCCCATCATATGCCTTCAGCCCGTCGCCTACATTTTTAAAATCTATGATCACACAGTCATCATACCAGTTGACTCTCTCCGGTCTCGGACAGGAAACATATTCATACTGATAACCCGGCTCCTCATAGTATCTGGCAAGAGCAATGTGCGCAGCCCGCTGACCGATCGTCCATTTATTAAAGGTATGCGCATAATCCTCTTCAGGTTCATAGGAGGGTCTCAGCCTGTATCCCACGTCAATCGTGGAAATCAAATAGGAGTTCGGTATTTTATAATAGGCCTCCAACTGCGCGGCCCGCAAAAAAGGCAGACCTCCCCATTCTCCCGGATTATTGACCAGTGCCCCATGAGAGGTACATTGCACATTGTAAAATGCAAAATCGCTGTCAAACTGATCTCTCCATCCGGCAACACACTTTGCCAGAGAATCGGAATATTCATTTGCCCACAGATTATCCGATTCTCCCTGATAGAACAGCATACCTGTAAAAGTCATATGCCGGAAGGGAGCAAGCATACGTTTGTAGATCGCCTGGGGCTCCGGCCAGAAGTGTCCGTGCTGTGTGACCTTCGCAGCGGTATCCGGATCCATAAAATCTTCGATCTTACAGCCTCCTGCTGCCGCCATCACAATTCCCTGAGGCACATCTGTATTGTCCGCCAGCTCTTTCACAAACATATAGCCTACTGCAGAAAAAGTACCCACCGTGTCCGGTGTCGTTTTGGTCCATTGATAAGGCATTACAACATCCTTCTGTAAACCGCTGACCCACCAGGCATCACTCTTCTCCTCTCGGTAAAGGCGAATATTATCATTGATATCGATAATATCATTGAGCTCTGTATAGTAGGTCGCCATCTCCTGGAAGGAATATTCCGCATTGGACTGTCCGGACACGATCCACACATCGCCTACCAATATGTTCCTGTAAACGGTCTGTACACCGTTTTTTGGTCCTATGGTAAGGGTCTGTCCCGCTGCGGTATATTCCTTCGGCGAGAACTGCAGCAGCCATTCTCCGTTATCGTCAATCCTGGCATAGCGTTTTTCTCCCATGAACTCCCCGTAGATATAGCCGCCCACATTATTGCTCCACCCCCATACATTGATGATCTTGTCTCTTTGCAAAACCATATTGGAAGTAAAGACTCGGGATACAGAATAAACGATTCTATTGCCCGGATCGTTTACCGGATCCTGCGGAGCCAGTGTCTTTTTATATTCCGGAATGGGTTGGCCGGTAAAAATACGCTTTAAGGTCAGATAATCCGTAGAAGTGATTTTACCGTTATAGTCAATATCCGCACGGGCCTTCACTTTTGCCGTTACTGTCTGTCCCTGAAAAATTTTCTTTATCAGTAAATAGTCGGTAGAAGTTACTCGCCAGTCGCCGTTCACATCGCCGTATACGGAATCTTCTGCTTCATAGGCATAAACAGAATTCGTACCCATGGCCAAAACTGACACCGTAATAATCAAAGCGATTAAAGCTGCACCCCATCTTTTCAAATTCATAATTTCCCTCCTGATCTCTATTTTAATGTAACCACCGTCACTCCGGCATCTCCCTCGCCGTATACACCCAGCCGAAAGGATTTGACCGCTTTTTGGGACTTTAAATACCTGTGAACACCTCCTCTCAATGCCCCTGTACCCTTTCCGTGAATGATGGAAAAGGTCTTCAGATGCGCAATGGTCGCATCGTCCAGATACTTATCCAAAATTGCCGTAGCTTCGTCTACTGTCGCACCTCTTATATCAACCTCTGTTTTTATAGAAGCGGACTTTAAAGCAGACATTTTATTTCTGCGTTCTTTCTTTTCCAGTTCCTGCTTTGTCTGTTCCGTGCGGATATCCTCTAACGGAACAGAGATCTTCATGATCCCCAGCTGCACAAACACCCGGCCGCTTCCGTCAGGAGCCGTCAACACTTCACCGGTCTTGTCCATACTCAGCACCTTTACAATATCGCCCGGCCGCACCGTATCCGGCGGAGCCGTATCACACAAAGCCGCACCGGAGGACAGCTCTGTGTAAATTGCTTTCTCGGTATCCGTTTT
>CBCSVZ010000135.1:0-4060 GCA_965143695.1 uncultured Oscillospiraceae bacterium | reverse complement strand
TATTTATGGAGGTGCTTTCATGGCAGTTTTATGTTTTGGAGAAATACTATGGGATGTCTTCCCGGATAAAGAATATATAGGCGGCGCATCCTATAATGTAGCCGCACATGTACATAAATTGGGAGCAGAAACCTATATCTATTCCAGACTGGGCGATGACAGACTGGGACACAATGCTCTTGCAAAAGTACAGGGCCACGGTGTGTGTACGGATTTTGTGCAGACAGATCGGGAACACCCCACCGGAACAGCCATGGTAACGCTGGACGAACGGGCTGTGCCCACCTTCACCATCACACCGGATACGGCCTATGATTTTATTGACGCATCTGAGGAAGATATTGCCGCCGTCAATCAGAAAAAGTTTGACCTTTTCTACTTCGGGACCGTGGCGCAGAAGGGAGCGGTCAGCAGAAATTCCCTTTACAAGATACTGGACCGCTGTGAATTTAAAGATGTGTTCTTCGACATCAATTTGAGAAAGCCCTTTTACAATGAGGAGATTATAAAAAAGTCTCTGGGCTATGCAACCATTCTGAAGATAAACGATGACGAGCTGGCTCTGGTAGGTAAAATGTTCTTTGCCACCGAAGATGAGACATCCGTGGTCAGCAGTCTGTACGAGACCTACCCCAAGCTGCACACCGTTCTGATTACCAAAGGTCCTGACGGCGCCAGAGTTTATACCCGGGAAGATTCCTATTATATGAATTACTGCGTATCGAAGGCTGTGGATACCGTGGGCTCCGGCGATGCTTTCAGCAGCGGCTTCATTGTATCCTACCTGAAAGGCGACGGAATCAGGGAGGCCGGCCGGATCGGCAATATCATGGGCGACTTTGTGGCTTCCCAGAAGGGCGCCATCCCCGACTATGAGGAACGAAAGCTGCTCATGGAAAGAAAACGCCGCACTGTGGAGAACGCCATGGGCGGTATCGGCAAGATCCACCAGGACTTCATACTGGACGAAAAGGATCTAAACGGCAAGTGCCGACTGTATGGGGATATGACCATGGAGCCCGGCAGTATACTGGGATACCATGAACACCACGGAGAATCCGAGACCTATTACATTCTCTCGGGTCAGGGCTTTTACAACGACAACGGCGTAGAAGTGCCCGCAAGACCCGGGGATGCGTTCGTATGCCGGGACGGCTGCGGACACGGTATGAGAAATCCCGGCAACGAGCCCCTGCGTTTTATGGCACTGATTATTAAGGGATAAAAAGGAGCTGCTTTATGGAATTTCACATGGGGGCTGAACACAGTCAGATTCCCATGCCATACCCGCTGTAGCATTTTAAAAGCCCCCGGAGCTTCCTGTTCCGGGGGCTTTCTTTTGATATGGCAATCAAATTTTAATTGTCTTTTCTCTGTAATCGTCTATGAGCAGTTCCTCAAGTCCGTATCTCTTGATTTTTTTCGAGGTGTTCTTGGGAAACTCCTCATATCTAACAATCGTCACATCAATATGCTTATAGTTCTGCACCTGCTTATTGACCTGCGACACAGCATCCTCCAACTGCTCCTGTACCAACTGAGGCGTAACGGCATCCCCGAACTGCGCCTTAAATTCATCCATATTGGGCACGATCGCTGCCACAATATCATAGTCCTTCTTGCGCTCATTCATAATTCCCACAACAACACTTTCCTGTACCAGAGGATTTCTGGACAGATATGCCTCCAGCTCCTCGGGAAATACATTCTTTCCGTTGTAGGTCACAATCACGTTTTTCTTACGGCCCGTAATATGCAGAAAACCGTCCTTATCCAGATACCCGATGTCTCCCGTATAGAACCAGCCGTCTCCCGGAAGGACTTCCGCGGTGAGCTCCGGGGCCTTGTAATACCCCATCATCACATTTCCGCCCTTGTAGCGGATATCACCGGTGCCGTCTTCCTTGACATTGACAACCTCCAGCTCTCCGTCTATCATACAGAGTCCTGCCGCCGAGTCATTGTAAAAGGTATCTCTGTTAAGCGCTGCAATCGGCGCACACTCTGACAGTCCGTAGCCCTGCACAGCCAGAATTCCCAGATCTCTCATCCCTGCGAGAACGGAAGGATCAATGGCAGCGCCGCCCGCAATAATCATACGGAAATGACCGCCGAAATTCGCATGGATCTCTTTAAAGAGTTTCCTGGAAAGATCGATATGGACTTTCTTGAGCAGATTGTTGATTTTAATAGCCAAACGCAACTTACCGGCTCTGCCGCTTTTCTCGGCCTGCGCCCATATTCTCTTATACATGGATTCCACAAGGACCGGGACGGCACAGACCATCGTAACCTTTGCTTCCTGCATATTCTTAACAATATGCCGCAGGCCCTCACAGTAAGCAATCGTAGAGCCCCGGTATATCTGACACAGAAAGCCGCAGGTACATTCGTATACATGGTGAAGCGGCAGAACAGAAAGGAAGGTATCCTTTTCCCCGATATATATCATTTGACACATTCGCATCAGGTTATGGCAGATATTTCTCTGAGACAGCATGACCCCTTTAGACACACCTGTGGTTCCGGAAGTGAAAATAAGAGAACACAGCGCTTCAGGATCAATGGGCGCCTCCAGATATTCTCTTCTGCCCTCTTTCAGAAGTTCCTTTCCCTTCTCCACTAAGGCGGGCAGCCCGTCAAAACAGATTTTATCAATATTCAGATCTACCAGCTTATTCGCTACAGAGCCTGCGTGCAGAATCAGGGACGCCTCGGAGATATTGATGATGTTCTCCATTTCTTCTTTATTGATCTCCTTATCCACAGGAACCACGACACCCAGACCGCAGACAACAGTCATATAGGAAAGCGCCCAGGGATAGCCGTTCTCACCGGTGACCACAATGCGTTTTCCGCCGTAGCCCATATCCCACAGAGCCGTTCCCAGAGCCTCAACCTCCTCCCGATACTGTCTGGTGGTAATCGGGTGATATTCCGGCGTTCCGTTCTTCCACAAAAACGCTGTGTGGTCTGCATACAGCTCTGCACTTTGATGCAGCATATCTCTTAAATCGCGAATCGTTCTTACAGGATAATTTGTTACTTTCATGCTATTCTCTCCTAACAGCCATACTTAGGTTACGTTTTATTATAAACCTTTACAAACAAAAATACAACCTCAGAGCCGCTTTGATTCCGTCCATAGCTGCCGACATAATACCGCCCGCATAGCCCGCACCCTCGCCTATGGGGTACAATCCGGGAAGCGATACACTTTCCATGGTTGCAGGATCTCGCACAATCCGCACGGGAGAAGAGCTTCTGGATTCAATGCCTGTGAGCATGGCATCCGGACAATCGAAGCCCGGCAGCTTTCTGCCGAAGACCCGGAGACTTTCTTTAAGTTCGCCGCAAAGATATGCCGGCAACAGTTCATTGAAATCAGACAGAGTGACCCCGGGCCTGTAAGATGGCTCTATTCTTCCGATGTCCGTGGATATTTTACCTGCAAGAAAATCCCCCAGTCTCTGTGCCGGAGCCCGGTAGCCCCCTCCGCCCATAACGAAAGCCCGCTGCTCCAGCTCCCGCTGAAACGCCGCACCCGCCAGCACATCCTGCCCTTTGAAATCCTCGGGCACAATACTGATGAGTACAGCAGAATTGGCATTTTTCTGCTCACGGGCGAAGTTACTCATACCGTTGGTGACCACGCCGCCCTTTTGGGAAGCGGCAGCCACCACCTGTCCGCCGGGACACATACAGAAGGTGTACACCCCTCTACGCCCTTTTCCGGTGTCAGACAGCTTATAATCCGCCGCCGACAAGAAAGGGCTGCCTGCATATTCCCTGTACTGTACTTTGTCAATTTCGCTTTGCAGGTGTTCTATCCGGAATCCCACGGAAAAAGCCTTCTTCTCCATGGCGATCCCCATGTCAGACAATAGCTGAAAGGTATCCCGGGCGCTGTGACCGATACCCAGAAACAAATGATCCGTCTCAAAATGCTGCGCTCCTGCGCTTACCCCTGACAGTCTGCCGTTCCGGGTCTCTATCCCTGTCATGCAGGTGTTAAAATGCACTTTTCCCCCAAGGGAGAGGATCTCCTCCCTCATATTCT
>CBCSVZ010000134.1:0-4067 GCA_965143695.1 uncultured Oscillospiraceae bacterium | reverse complement strand
GGATGCAACTGGTAAAATGAACGGGAGGGGCGCATATATTTGCCCCGACGCCGGGTGCCTGGCTATTGCAAGAAAAACAAAGCGGTTGGAACAACAGTTCAAAACGGACATCAGCGATGAATTGTTTGCGCAGCTGAATTCCAGGATACAGGAATTCAATGAGAAAATCGGAGGTGAAACTCATGGGACATGAAAAGAGAAAAATACATGAACTTGCCAAAAGGTTAAATACGACCGGCAAACGAATTGTGGAAAAACTACAGGAAATCAATATAGAGAAGTCTGTACAGGCATCTTTGGATCAGAATGAGCTAAAGGCCCTGTACGAACATATCGGCTTTAAGCCCGAGAGTGAGAAGAACAGTGAAAGCAGTGACCGCTCCAAAGGGGAACCGACAGGGACGGGCGCAGTTGAGAAGAAAACTGCAAATGCTACTTCGGCTGCAAAGTCAAAGAGTGCAGCAAAACCTACCGGAATTATCATGAGACGTGTTGTATATAACGAAGATACGTCCTATAGTGACGCGCCTTCCGAGGAACGTCAGGATTTTTCCAAATCCGGAAAGAAGAATACGAAGCCGGCACGGGCTGCTGCCTCCTCAGGGCTGAGACAGGGATACACTGTGAGAAATTCTGAATCCTATGAGGAATTGATGCAGACTGCAAGAGCGGAGGCTGTGAAGCAGACAGAAAAGGCTGCAACTGCCGCAGGCACAGGCAGTGGACCTGTTGTAAAGCGGGTTACCAGAATCAAGGCAAACAATACCAAACCGGAAGCCTCGGAAGAAAAGAAGGAGCCTGCAGAAAAGATTGAGAAGAAGACCGAGGAGAAGGCTCCTGCGGTTGAAACTCCCGCGCCGGTTCAGGAACCTGTCAAAGAGGTACAGGCAGAAAAAGTTCCGGAAGCGGAAACAGAGACTGTGACACCGGAAAAACCGAAGCCGAAAGAAGAAATCCGGCAGCCCGAACGGAAACAGCCGGAACAGCGGGAACAGAGAGAACCGCGGGAACACCGTGAGAAAGTCCGCAATGACAGTCCGGTAATCCCTGTAGATATTCCTGCTGCGGCTCCGGAACAAAGGAAAAACGGATATGCCGGTAAGGCCTTTGAAAAGCCTGCAAAGAAAAACCAGAAAAAGGATTCCAGCAGGCCGCAGAATAATCAGGGCAAGGATAAGTACAAGGCTGCAAGACAGTTTGTGGGAGATAAAAAGGGTGTCAGCGAGGTAATGAGCGATGACTTCTCCATGGCAGATGCGGGCTTTGAAGACAGCCGGAATTTTAAACGCGGCGGCAAGCATAAGGATAACCGGAAATCCAATAAAAAGTATTCCAACAAGGTTGCGCCGAGTACGCAGCATGTTATTGCAGTACTTACCAATGTCAAGCTTCCTGAGACGATGACAGTGAAGCATTTTGCAGAAGCGATTAAAAAGACTTCAGCGGATGTCATCAAAAAACTGATGCTGATGGGCATCATGGCCAGCCAGAATCAGGAGATCGACTTTGATACTGCGGCGGTTATTGCCAGTGAATACGGTATAACGGCCGAAAAGGAGGTCGTTGTATCCGTAGAGGAGCTTCTTTTTGACGATGATGAGGAATATGATGTTGAAAAGGATCCGGATGCGGTAGAGAGACCTCCGGTCGTGGTTGTAATGGGACATGTTGACCACGGTAAGACCTCGCTGCTGGACGCGATCCGTTCCGCCAATGTAACCGAAGGGGAGGCCGGCGGTATTACCCAGCACATCGGTGCTTATACGGTCAATATCAACGGAAGAAATATCACATTTTTGGACACTCCGGGACATGAGGCTTTTACCGCCATGAGAGCAAGAGGTGCACAGGTGACGGATGTGGCAATTATTGTTGTTGCTGCCGATGACGGCGTAATGCCGCAGACAGTTGAGGCGATCAATCACGCAAAAGCCGCCAATGTATCCATTATTGTGGCAGTCAATAAGATTGATAAGCCCGGTGCCAACATCGAGCGTGTCAAGCAGGAATTGGCAGAATATGAGCTCATACCTGAGGAGTGGGGCGGGGATACTATTTTCGTGCCCGTATCGGCGAAAAACCATGTGAACATTGAAGAACTGCTGGAAAATGTCCTGTTGTCCGCTGATATTTTACAGCTGAAAGCGAACCCGGGGAAACAGGCCAGAGGTACGATCATCGAGGCCAAGCTGGATAAAAACAAAGGTCCCGTGGCAACCCTTCTGGTACAGCGGGGCACCCTTTCTCAAGGGGATACCATCATATCCGGTGTGGCAATGGGCCATGTAAGAACCATGACAGACGACAAGGGACGCGCTATTAAGGAGGCAGGCCCTTCTACTCCTGTGGAAATAACAGGTATGCCAGAAGTCCCTGAGGCCGGTGAAGTATTTTACGCAGTTAAGGACGAGAAGCTTGCCCGTCAACTGGTAGAGAAGCGTAAAGCCCAGATGCGGGAGAAGGCGATGAAGTCTTCTGCCAAGGTTTCTCTGGATGCTTTGTTCAGCCAGATACAGGAAGGCAATGTGAAGGAACTGAATATTGTGGTTAAGGCTGATGTACAGGGAAGCGTTGAAGCGGTCAAGCAGTCTCTGGAGAAGCTCAGCAACGACGAAGTCAAGGTCAAGGTGATTCATGGCGGCGTAGGTGCGGTAACGGAGTCGGATGTTACCTTGGCGCAGGTATCCAATGCCATTATCATCGGTTTCAATGTAAGACCCGGTGCCGGCATTGCTGAAAGCGCTGAGGCGGCAGGTGTGGATATGAGACTGTACAGGGTTATTTATGATGCCATAGACGATGTGAAAGCGGCGATGATCGGTATGCTGGATCCTGAGTTTAAAGAGGTCATTACCGGACATGTTGAAATCCGTCAGACCTTTAAGGTCTCCGGCGTGGGTACGATTGCCGGCGGCTATGTTACTGACGGTAAGATCGTCAGAAACTCCGATGTGCGTATTGTAAGAGACGGCATTGTAGTCTTTGAAGGAAAGCTGGCATCCCTTAAGCGCTTCAAGGATGATGTTAAGGAAGTGGCACAGGGCTTTGAATGCGGCCTCTCCTTTGAAAAGTTTAACGATATCAAAGAGGGCGATGTTATCGAAGCCTTTACGATGGAGGAAATAGAGAGAGGTTAAAAATGGACAGAATTGACCGTATTTCAAGTGAAATGCAAAGGGTCCTCAGCGAAATCATTCGGGAGGATGTTAAGGATCCCCGTGTTCCGCTTATGACAAGTGTGGTCAGCGCAAAGGTACCCCGGGATTTAAAGTATGCCAAAATATATATCAGTGTTTTGGGGACAGAGGCTGAAAAGAAGAGCGCAATGGCAGCTTTACAGAATTCGGCCGGATTTATCAGACATCAGGTGGCAGATAAGATGGAACTCAGATGCACGCCGCAGCTGACTTTCATTCTGGACGAATCTATTGAGAGAGGCTCTTATCTGACCTCTCTGATTGATGATACCCTGAAAAAGGACGATGGTAACGGAAATGTTTAACTGGTCTGAATGTGTGTCTATGATAGAGCAGTCTGAGACCATTGCCGTTCTCCCGCATCTGTCGGCAGACGGCGATGCCTTAGGCTCAGCCTTTTCTTTGGCTCTGGCACTGACTGCCGTCGGTAAGGAGGTGGCGGTGCTTCTGGAGGAGCCTCCTGAGAAAAGACTGGAATTCCTGCTCCCGGATTTTGGCCCCGATATCTATATGGGCCCGGTAAAATGCTGGAGCACCTACGATCTGGCAATTGCTGTTGACTGTGCAGACAGGCAGCGGCTGGGCAACCGCGCAGAAACATTCTTTTCCGCCGGGCGCAGCGTTAAAATTGATCACCATATTGAAAAAGATCCCTTTGGGCAGCTGAACTTTGTAAGTTCAGGCTGGGCTGCCAATTGTGAAGGCATATGGGAGCTCTTGTGCAGCGAACCTTTTACCCTTCGGAAGAAATTGCAGGAAGGCATCCGCGGAGAGGACAGACTTCTTACGCATATGGCTGTCTGTCTCTATTGCGGGATCGCCAGTGATACGGGAAGCTTTGCTTATTCTAACACCACAGAAAGCACGCAT
>CBCSVZ010000133.1:0-4115 GCA_965143695.1 uncultured Oscillospiraceae bacterium | reverse complement strand
ACTGGCCGCCGAAATGGGCCGGGGTGGGATACAAACGCCGTGTGAGCCGGCCTGCGTTTGATGCTGTGAAGGCGATCCATGACGGCATAGTGCCGCAAAGTGAGAATCAGATCTGTCATGAAATCGACTGGTTTATGCAAAGCTACTGTCCTGTCCCCAAAGTGTTTATTGCCTATGACAGAGAAGCTTATGAGGGAATTGCCGATCCGGACCTGCGGATCACCTTTGACACGAATCTGCGTTGGCGCGATACCGATCTGGATCTACGAAAAGGAGACTACGGAGACCTGTTGCTGCCATCCGGAAAAGTGCTGATGGAAATCAAGATACCCGGTGCGGCACCTGTATGGCTGGCTCATTTGCTGGGTGCGGTCGGCGCCTTTCCCCAGTCCTTCTCCAAATACGGCTTCTGCTATCAGAACCATATTTTAGAAAGTCATTTTACCGGGGGAAAGCCTTTAGAAAAGAAAAGGGAAGAGGAGGTGAATTTCTGTGCTTAATTCTATTATTTCGGGAAATGAAATTACTTTGCTTTCGTTTTTTCTGTGCACCGGGGTATCTTTGGCACTTGGCATCGGGGCTGCTCTGCTGTGTATGTTTAAAAGCAAATACACCCAGAGCTTTGTCATAACGCTCGCAATGCTTCCTGCTATTGTTCAGATCGTTATTATGCTCGTCAACGGAAATATCGGTGCCGGCGTTGCTGTGGCAGGCGCTTTCACCCTAGTCCGTTTTCGTTCGGTTCCGGGAACGGCAAAAGAGATTGGCATGATCTTTCTTTCCATGGCGATCGGCCTTGCTACCGGTATGGGTTATATTTGGATTGCGGTTATTTTCTTCCTCGTAATGGCAGCTTTTACGCTTTTGCTTACTGTGTTCCGGTTCGGTGCAGGGAAAGAGAACGAGCGTGAGTTGAAAATCACCATTGCTGAAAATCTGGATTATGAGGGACTGTTTGATGATCTCTTTCAGAAATATACCGTGTATGCGGAATTGTATCGGGTTAAGACCAGCAACATGGGGACACTGTATGAACTGAATTATCGGATCGTATTGAAAGAGGATCAGGTTCCGAAAGCATTTTTGGATGAACTTCGCTGCCGGAACGGAAATCTGAATATTGTCTGCGGAAGAGTTGTTTCAAAAGAAACCCTGTAAAATGTTCTCTGGCACATTTTCATTCAATCTGCTATAATTTTCTGTGAGAAAAAATACGGGATGATAGGCGGGTGCAAATGAAAACCATTTTGATTACCGGTGTGTGCGGAGGCATGGGTCAGGCCATATGCAACCGAATGCTGCAAAAAGGATATCAGGTCTACGGACTGGACTGTCAGAAAAGGGAAGCGGCTTCCGGAATGCACTTTATCCAATGTGATATCACCAGTGCGGAATCCGTGGAGGCTGCTTTTGAAAGAGTGAAAATGTCCGTAGACCGTATTGATGCCATTGTACATACGGCGGGCATTTATGATTTAGACTCTCTTCTGGAAATGGAGGAAGAACGCTTCCGCAGGATATTTGAGATCAATCTTTTCGGTGTATATCGCGTGAATAAAATTTTCACTCCGATTTTGGACCGGGGAGGACGCATCATCATTACTACAAGTGAGCTCGCTCCCCTGGATCCGCTGCCCTTTACAGGAATCTACGCGGTTACCAAAGCAGCCCTTGAAAAATATGCCTATTCGTTGCGCATGGAGGTTAATCTTCTGGGCATTTCCGTATCGGTCATCCGTCCGGGCGCTGTCAAGACAAGTCTGCTCAGAGATTCTACACAGGCCCTGGATCGGTTTTGTGACAGCACGCAGCTCTATCACTGCAACGCCGAAAAATTCCGAAGAATTGTTGACCGTGTGGAGGCGAAACATGTTGCTCCGGAAGTGATCGCCGACATTGTCTGCAAGGCACTGGAATCCCGTCATCCCAAATTGGTTTATAATGTGAACCGCAATATTCTGCTGAAGCTGCTGAATCTGCTCCCCGATTCCATGCAAACGGCTATTATCAAAAGAATTCTGCGCGTGTAAATCCTTCCGGATGTTCATTACATTTCACAGAAGTTGCCTGTATGGGGCTGTCCTGTGAAATAAGATGCCTGAAATAGGGGTAGTTGTTTCACAGAAGTCGCCTGTATGGGCCTGCCCTGTGAAATAATATGCTTGAAATAGGGGTAGTTGTTTCACAGAAGTCGCTTGTATGGGCCTGTCCTGTGAAATAATATGCTTGAAATACCGACGGTTTTTTCACAGAACCGGCCTGGAGCGATTGGTTCTGTGAAACAAAACGCCTGAAAAGTTGTAATCTGTTTCACAGAAGTGCTCTGGCTTACGGAGTTCTGTGTAATAAAAATGGTTGACTTTTACACCCTGTGACTTTTATAATATATCCATATATTAGAATAAACTTGTAAAGGAGTACTGAGCACTATGAGTTCAAGATACGAATCGGCAAAAGAGATCTACGCGTCTTACGGTATTGATACAGATGAGGTAATTCGCAAATTAAAGGAGGTACCGCTTTCTGTACATTGCTGGCAGGGCGACGATGTAATAGGCTTCGACCACGACGGCCCTCTGACAGGCGGCATCCAGACAACGGGAAACTATCCCGGAAAGGCAACGACACCTGACCAGCTCATGGCAGATATGGACAAGGCCATGTCCCTTTGCCCCGGCAAGAAGAAGCTGAATCTGCACGCATGCTATGCTATCTTTGAAGATGGGGAGTTCGTTGACCGTGATAAAATTGAGCCCAGACATTTCAAAAAATGGGTGGATTTTGCCAAAGAGAGAAACATGGGAATTGATTTTAACCCGACCTTTTTCTCCCATCCTATGGCAAAGGACGGCTTGACCCTGACCAGCCCCGATGAAGAGGTGCGCCGCTTCTGGATCAATCACGGAAAGGCATGTATCCGTATTTCCGAATATTTTGCTAAAGAGACAGGTGTTCCCTGTGTTATGAATATCTGGATAGGCGACGGCTTCAAGGATGTTCCCGCCGACCGCATGGGCCCCAGACTCAGATATAAGGAAGCAATCGAAGAGATCCTCTCTGAGCCTTTCGACAAAAAGCTGGTGAAGCCCTGCGTAGAGTCCAAGGTGTTTGGTATCGGTGTTGAGGCTTACACGGCAGGCTCTGCTGAGTTCACACTGACCTTTGCCGCTACCCATGAGGGCTGTCTGCCGCTGATGGATAACGGACACTATCATCCTACAGAGGTCGTTTCCGATAAGATCCCTGCGCTCCTGTGCTACTTCCCAGAGATCGCTTTACATATCACAAGGGGAATTCGCTGGGATTCCGACCATGTTCTGGTATTTGACGATGAGACCAAGGAGATGGCCAAGGAAATCGTACGCTGTGATGCGCTCGACAGAGTATACATGGCTTTGGACTATTTTGATGCAAGCATCAACCGTATTTCCGCTTGGGTTGTAGGGATCAGAAGCTGGCAGAAGGCTTTGCTGGCCGCGATGTGTACACCTCATAAAATGCTGCGTCAGCTTCAGGATGAGGGCAAGTTCACAAAGCTCATGATGCTGCAGGAAGAAATGAAGCTGCTGCCTTTGGGTGACATCTGGGCAGAGTACTGCAGAGTCTGCGGTGTTGCTGCAGGGGAAGAGTGGTTCCAAGAGGTTGAGAAGTACGAAGCAGAAGTGCTGAGCAAGAGATAATCAGAAATGTCGATTTGCAGGCCATTGATTTCTTTGTAAATCTGTGGCCTGTTTTTTACAGAAAGGGAAAGTAAATGAATAAGAAGGATCGATTTGAAATCGCCGACAGGGGGATCGTATGGAAGGTAGAGCCGGGAGACGCCCATCGGGATGAGATGGAGATGAGCGCTTTCGGGGCAGATTTTTTTGTGGGCTACGGTGTTGATGAGGCAGGTAAAATGATACTGGACCGCTACATTGTTTTCCCCCGGCTGAGCACAATTCCCAATAACACGCATGCTTCTTTTCAATGTGCGCTGGAGGCAGAGCGGATTCCCCGTCTGCAGGCAGACGGACAGATCCCGGAAGAACGGGCTGTTTCCTTTGCCTTTGACGGGGTGCTGACCTGTGAGAGTGAAAGCAGAGGTCTTCGTATCGTGAGAAAGTTCTATCCCG
>CBCSVZ010000132.1:0-4132 GCA_965143695.1 uncultured Oscillospiraceae bacterium | reverse complement strand
CAACCAGAGCCGTTATGGGAACACAAATAACGCCCAGCGTTTCCATGCCGTTTCGCAAAGTAATTTCAAAGCCTTTTTTCTCACCGTTTGCCACATACTCACTGAGCCGCGTAAATAAGACCGTAATAATGGGGGTCACCAGCAGAGAAGTGGCAAAGGTATTGATACGCAGCGCAAAATTCAGGCAGGTCACATTGCCGTCTGACAGGGTGGATGCCAGCGCGCTGTCAATCACCGAATTAATTTCCGCTGCGGCTACACCGATGGCAGAGGGGGCCAACAGCCGGAAAAATTCTCTGGTCCGATCCTCTTTAAGGCTGAGCACCGGCTGATACCGGAAGGATTTCATAATGGACGGAAGCATTACCAGAAATTGCAGGATATAGGCCAGCAATGCGCCCAGGGCAATGGAATAGGCCCCCAGAAATCTCCGGAACAAAAGGATGGAAAGGATGACGCCCAGCCCCACAAAGGCAGTGGCCGCCTCAACGATCTTAAATCTTTTCTGCGCGTTCAGCACAGCACTGAAGAAATAGTACAGGCCGAAAAACGGTATGGCAGGCAGCACCATCCGGGTCATGCGTACGGTCATTTGAAGCTTCTCTCCGGTAAATCCCGTGGCGATAAAGTCACAGATGGGAGAAGCAAAAATTTCACAGAGAACCGTCAGCCCCACAGAAAGGAGAAGCAATATATTCAGCAGATTACTGGTAAGCCGGTCAGCGGTCTTTCGGGTGTCATCAGCCGCATAAGCGTGGGTATAGAGCGGCGTATAGGAGGTCGTCCACATATAGCCGAACAACAGCGCGAAGATATTGAATATTTTAATCGCCATGAAATAGGCATCAGATTCCACAGCCGGGAACCAGGCGCCGATAGCGATCTCCCGCAGAAATCCAAACACGCGGCAGAACATGGATATCAAAAATACCGCGGCAACAGACTGATACATGCCGCCGCTTTTTGTGTTATTGCTCATAAATTTTCTTATATACCTCTATATAGCCGTCAACCATTGCTTCCCGGCTGTAATTTTCCACACACCGCTTTCTGCAGCCTGCCGAGAACGCCTCTTTGCTTTCAAGAATCCCGGAAACAGCTCTGTACAGCGCCTCCCGGTCATCTCTGGGCACTACGATGCCGACACCGTCGCCGACCAGTTCGTTACAACCGCCGCCGTCTGCACATACCACCGGCGTACCGCAGGCCAGCGCCTCCCCCACCACCAGAGAAAAGGATTCCTCCACCGACGTGCTCACAAACACATCTGCCGCGGAGTACAGCTTCGCCAGCTGCCGGGCATTTTCCGTTCGGGTGATTCCAATGATCCCCTCAGGAAGCGCGGCCTTCTGTTTCTCATTGAGCCCAACCACAACGACTTTCGCGTTCTTATCCTGGAAATCCTTTGCCAGCTCTATCAGGGCGGACAGACGCTTGCGCTCATCCCATACATTTGCCACACCCAGAATCATGGAACAGTCCGGAGCAATGCCCAGCTTGCCCTTTGTCCCTGTATCGGTCTCAGCGCCGAAGGGACGGAAGTTCTCTGTATCAATGCCGTTGTACACAACATGCACCGGATATTCTCCGAGGAAAGACGCGGACACCAGATCTGCCAGCCATTGAGAGGGCGTCGTCAGCGTCAGCCCCGGTATTCCCGTAAAAAGTTTTTTCTTAAGCGCATACTCCTTGGAGGATCTGTCTATATAGCTCTTGGGGTATACATGCTTCTGCCCGCAGCTCTCGCATCCGGTCTTCCACTTCTCACAGCCGCATTCCGTAAAATACGCACAGCCGCCGGTGAAAGCCCAACAGTCATGAAGTGTCCACAGAAGCTTCGCACCGCTCTTTCGCAGGTACTTAAAAAGTATTTTGATATTGATATAATAGCCGTGTAGATTGTGAAGATGGATAATATCCGGCTTCTCTTCTTTCAAGAGCTTTATCAGCTGATTGGTAGCAAGCTTAGAGCCGTGTCCCATTTTATCAAAGAGTCTTGCTTTCACTACATGCCACAGCACAGACACCTCGCTCTCTATCCTGGTATATTTCCCTTTTGCTTCGGGAATATTCCCCCGTCCGAAATAGCTCCGGGCCTCATAGCCCTCTGCTAAGGCTCTTTCCTGTATCTGGCACATAATTCTGCCGGTGCTTCCGTAGCTTGCTACATTGATTTGAGCAATTTTCACCTTAACTCACCCATAATTTCTTCCAGTCTGTCCAGCAATTTCTGCTTTGAAAAATACTGTCGGGAGTAGTCGATGGCATTTCTGCCCATCTGCGCCCGCTCCTCTTTACTCATTTGATACATCTGAAGCGCTGCCTCCGCCAGTGACTTTCCGTCCACTTCTCTGCAGCAGATACCGCACCGGGCTTCTTCGATCAGGTTGGCACTTTCCCCCTTGATACAACCCAGTACCGGGATCCCGCAGGCCATGTAGGACTGGGCCTTGGCAGGCAGTGTAATATTAAACAGCGGATCGTCCCTCAGGATCAGCAGGGCCGCGTCGCTGGCAGCCAGATAACGGCTCATGGTCTCCATAGGCTTTCTGCCGGTAAAATGCACGTTCTCCGTAACATCCTTATCCTCGGAATATTGGAACACCCGGTCTCTGTCCCGGCCGTCGCCTACAATGATCCAGTGAATATCCGGATAAGCCTTCAGTTCCGCGGCAGCATCCACTACAGTCTCAATGGACTGGGACCTGCCGATATTTCCCGTAAAAATAATACGGAAGCCCTGCGGAAGCTCACTTTCAATGGGATCCTCCGGATTTTTGTCCAGTTTCACATAGCATTCCTCCGCATATTGGGGAAAGAACTCTATTTTCTCCGCAGGATGGCCGTTCTTTACGATCAAATCCTTAAAATGCCGGGAGGAAATCAGTATCTTATCGCTGGCCCGGTAGATCTTGTCCACCTTTCTCCTGAGCCAGGATATAATCGGCTGAAAACTGAGGCCGCCGGCATTGATGGCGCTTTCCGGCCACAGATCCAGCGTGTATACGATCAGCGGAATATTCTGAAGCTTCGCCACCTTCATGGCAGGGAACGCCATAAATACAGGGGACAGCTGATACACCATAACCACATCAAACTTCTCCTGACGGGCCAGCTTCTTTGCTTTTCTGTTTCCGAAGAACCAAAAGGAAAAATAGTGAATCGCCAAATGGGCGGAATCGTGATGCCGCTGGGTATTATAGGCTCTTACCACTCTGGCGCCCTCATAGGTATCCTCCGTGCGTTCCTTCCTGCAGTAGCCCTCCCAGAATCTCCCGGTGGTACGGTTGATAGGGATGCCCGCAAGAACAGTGACCTGATGCCCTCTGCGGACAAGCTCACTGCACAAATCATTCACTCTGAAATTTTCAGGGTAGAAGCATTGGCAAACCAATAGAATCTTCATCAGATACCTCATGCAATTGTAAAGATATATCAAAGATATACTATCTCAAAAAGCCGATTCTGTCAATGGTCAGAAGGTGATCACGGCGATCTCGGGAACGCTTTGATAGCGGATGGCCAGATTGGTATTTCCGAGCCCCGAGGTAATATAGATCGGTGTCCCTTTGTACAGATATCTTCCGTATTGATATCCCATGCAGGCCAGCTGATCCTTCCTGCGAAGCACCTTGAACTCCGCCCTGCCCGGCAGATGCACCTGTCCGTCATGGTAGTGCCCGAACACAGCCAGATCGGCACAGTGCTCCGGAAGTTCCGTGAGAATATCGGGGTTGTGGGAGATCAGCAACAGGGAAGCAGACATTTTACGCGCCTGCTCCCGGGCCTCCTCCAGCTGCCGCTCTGCCCTGCCCGGCTCCCCGGTACGGAAATCCGAAAGGCCGCACAGCACAACGCGTCGGTCTCCTGCCGTGTACACAAGATTCTTATCTTCAAGGACACGGATCCGTGAGGATATGCTTTCCAGTTCCCCCGTAAATGCCCGTTTCAATCCTGCATCATGACAGAAAAGCTTATTATTGTCATGGTTTCCGTATGTTACATAAACGGGACAGTCCACATACTCTGTAAGCAGCGTGAAAAAGGACAGCACCGCAGGGCCGTCCTTTTTGGAAAAAATCAAATCGCCGGCCACTGCCACAAAGTCGGGAGCGGTCTTTGCAATATTCGT
>CBCSVZ010000131.1:0-4133 GCA_965143695.1 uncultured Oscillospiraceae bacterium | reverse complement strand
GCGTCGTTTATTTGTCTGGGGATCGAATTGAATGAAAATATGAAGGGCCTGGGATAAAAGGAATTTTACCTCTTGGGGGCGAAATACATAATACACCAAAAAAAGAAAAGAAATCGGGAATTGTGCAATGATATCAGATCGCCAAATAGATGAGATTATAGAAAAGAACGATATCGTATCCGTTATTTCGGAATATGTCAAGCTGGAACGAAAAGGAAACAGCTATAAGGGTCTGTGTCCCTTTCACAAAGAAAAGACACCATCCTTCTCGGTGCTGGAGGACAGGCAGATCTTTAAATGCTTTGGCTGCGGCAAGGGCGGAAATGTGGTGCATTTTATCATGCAGGCCGAGGGCCTGAGTTATCCCGATGCTTTAAAATATTTAGCAGAAAAACAGGGAATACAGATCCAAGATACAGAGGATAAGCGGGCCGCGGAATTGGCGGACAAGCGCAAACTGATCATGCAGATCAACAAAGAGGCAGCCCGGTTTTTCTTTATGCAGCTCACCAAAAGCCGCGACGGCTATGAATATTTTACCGGGAGGGGAATCCCTGCGGAGACGGTGAAACGCTTTGGATTGGGATTTGCTCCGGACAGCTGGGACAGCCTCATCCGACACATGGCCGGAAAAAATATAACCGCTCAGCAGTTGGAAACCGCGGGGCTGGTTATCCGAAACAAAAACGGCGGCTACTGCGACAAATTCAGGCACAAGGTCATGTTCCCCATATTCGATGTGCTGGGTAATGTAGTGGCATTCGGCGGCAGAGTACTGGATGATTCCAAGCCCAAGTATATAAATTCACCGGAAACGGCATTATATACTAAAGGAAAGCATCTTTACGGCCTGAACTTTGCCAGACAGAGCGGCAGCAGGCGCGTGATTATCGTGGAGGGCTATATGGATTGCATTGCGCTGCACCAGCGCGGTATTACATGGGCGGTAGCAGCATTGGGCACGGCACTTACAACAGAGCAGGCAAGATTGCTGAAAAAATACTTTGATGACTGCATCACCTGCTTTGATGCCGATGCGGCCGGACAGAGCGCCACCCTGCGGGGAATGGACATTTTAACCAAAGCGGGCTTTAACGTAAGGGTAATGGCGGTTCCTGACGGCAAGGACCCGGACGAATTTTTGAAAAAGCACAGCCCGGAGGAATTTATCAAAGTCGTGGACAAGGCCAAGACGCTGGTGGAGTACAAGATCTCTCTGGCACAGCAGAATTTTCCGCCGGAAGACAACGGCAGCCGGGTAAAATTCCTGGGCGCCGTAACGGAGGTGCTTGCGTCGATTGAGGATGCCGTGGAGCGGGACATGTACACAGGCTGGGTGTCCAGAGAATACGGGATCTCCACGGAGCCCTTGAAAGAACAGATCCAGCGGCTGAGAGCGGGGGGGAAGCTCAACGCGCAGAATATCTTTATGAAGCGTGCCGTTTCAGCGGACAAGCGCCCTCAGGAGGATGGGTCTGCAGGTAAAATGACGGATCGGGAGCGTAAAATAGATTTATTTGAGAAAACCTTGATTTTACTGGCTGCTGATGACAGCAGATGCCTGGAAAAAATAAAACTGCGGGTAAAAGAGGACTTTTTCACCCAGAAGTCGAATAGAGAACTGTATCGGTATTTATTGAACCGTGCTGAAGGCGGACAGGCTGTAAGCAAAGAGCTCTTACTCTCCGGGACAGGAATTGCCGATGCAGAGGTGCTCACGAAACTATTGAGCAATTGGATTTCTCCGCCGGATCTCGACAAGGCATGCTCGGAATTGATCGCAAAATTGGTAAAAGCGCAAACGGAGGACAGGCTGGCACAGATATATGCTTTGCTGGCCGATCCGGATACAGACGCAGCAAAAAAAGAGGAATTGACTAAGGAACTGAATAAGATTTTATTGAGAAAGAGGTCAAAATAGTTATGGCAAAGAAGAAAAATACAGAGGCGCTTGAAGAAAAGCAGATCGAGGAGACTGAGAAAAAAACGGCCGCAAAGAAATCTGCGCCCAAGGCGGCTGAGAAAAAAGCAGCAGAATCGAAGACGGTTTCTACTTCTAAAAAAGCGGCGAAGAAGGCAGAGGAGAAAGCTTTCGAGCCGGTTGAAGAGGCTGTTGCCCCGAAGCCGGCCAAAAAGAGCGGCTCTGCCAAAACCGCCAAAGCGAAAAAAAATGCTGCTCCGGAGGCTGAGGTTGCGGAAGAAATCATTCCGGAAGAAAAAGAAGAGCCGGAGGACGAACTGCTTGAGGACTATTCTGCGGACCTTCCGTCAGAAGAAGACTTCAGCGAGGATTTCCCGGAAGATTTTTCTGAGGAAGAGCTTACCGCTGAGGTTGAAGACTTTAATGCCGACGATTTTGAAATTGATGAAAACAGTGTTGATATCGATGATCCCATGATGGCAGGGGGGGCTGCCAAAGTAGCTGGCAGCCCGGAAAATCAGGCTGTTATCGACAGACTGATGGAAAAGGGCAAGGTAAAAGGCGTTATTACCGTAGATGAGATCAACGAAGCTCTTGATGAAAATGAAGTCGAACCCGAAATTATTGATCGGATTTATGAAGCCGCGGAGCGCATGGGTATCAATATATTAGGCGATATGGACCATGTGGCCGAGATCCATCAGATGGATGATCTGGATTTTGGTATGCCTGACGGAATCGGGCTGGAAGACCATGTGCGCATGTACTTAAAAGAGATCGGAAAGGTGCCGCTGCTCACGGCGGAGGAAGAGGTCGAGCTTGCCATCCGCATAGAAAACGGCGACGAAGAGGCGAAGAAGAGATTAAACGAAGCCAATCTCAGACTGGTAGTCAGTATTGCCAAGCGGTATGTAGGCCGCGGAATGCTGTTCCTGGATTTGATTCAGGAGGGCAATATGGGACTTCTGAAAGCTGTGGAGAAGTTTGACTACAGAAAGGGCTATAAATTCAGTACTTATGCTACATGGTGGATCAGACAGGCCATCACCCGTGCTATTGCGGACCAGGCCCGTACCATTAGAATTCCTGTACACATGGTGGAGACCATTAACAAGCTAATTCGCGTGTCCCGGCAGCTGCTCCAGGAGAACGGTCGGGATCCTACGCCTGAGGAAATCGCGCAGGCCATGAATATGTCCGTGGACAGAGTTCGTGAGATCATGAAGATCTCTCAGGAACCTGTTTCGCTGGAAACGCCCATCGGCGAGGAGGAGGACAGCCACCTGGGTGACTTTATTCCTGATGACGATGCTCCCGCCCCCTCTGAGCGGGCAGCCTATACATTACTTCGTGAGCAGCTTATGGAGGTGCTCCAGACGCTGACCCCCAGAGAACAGAAGGTGCTGAAGCTGAGATTCGGTTTAAGTGACGGCCGTGCCAGGACGCTGGAAGAAGTGGGACGCGAGTTCAATGTAACCCGAGAGCGTATCCGCCAGATCGAGGCAAAGGCTCTGCGTAAGCTAAGACATCCCAGCCGCAGTAAGAAGCTGAAGGATTATATTGATTGATTTTGTCCGGTAAAATGGGCGGTTGACATAAATCGCTGTTGACAACCGCCCCGTCTTTTATTATAATAGCTTCTGCTGTCGGGCCATTAGCTCAGTTGGTTAGAGCAACCGGCTCATAACCGGTCGGTCCGGGGTTCGAGTCCCTGATGGCCCACCACAAAGCAGGTAATCTGAAAGGATTGTCTGCTTTTTTTGTTATCAGGGGCTCGAAGCCTGAGAGGGTTCTGCCGTCAAGAAACCGTGCCTGTGGCACAGTTTTAGGCAGAAATCGTGAGCGAGGCTGCGCCGGCAATGAGCGAGCAGGCAGCACGGGCTATCCCGTGTGGTGGTCCCTGATGGCCCACCACAAATTGTCCGAAAACCTTGAAAAAGATCAAGATTTTCGGACAACTTTTTATGTACTTATTTCATCTCAACCAATAAAACCGGACAGGGGTCAGACCCCATAGAAAAAATGGAAGAAAATTATACTAAATTTATAAGTAAATAAATATTAGAAAAACTAATTTACTAAAAAAATGGCGTTTAACTATAAAGAAAATTTAATAAAAACTAAAATTGAAATTTATATGAATTTTTGTATTGACAATAAAAATTGACCTGCCTATAATACAAATAAAGTTATTCAAATTTTTATTGTTTTT
>CBCSVZ010000130.1:0-4191 GCA_965143695.1 uncultured Oscillospiraceae bacterium | reverse complement strand
TCATAAAAGAGGATACCGCGATAAGGCCGGCGAGGCGCCACTGAAGGAGACACTGGCCTGTGCCATGCTGTATATCAGCAGATGGAAGAAGGACAGAGTACTTCTGGATCCCTTATGCGGCTCGGGAACCATTCCCATAGAGGCTGCTATGATGGCTGTCAATATGGCGCCGGGACTTCACAGGCATTTTGCCTTCGAGGCATGGCCTCAGATACCCGGGGCGCTGTGGTTGCGGGTAAGAAAAGAGGCTGAGGCTGCAGTGCAGCCGGACACTCCCACCAGAATATACGGCTCGGACATTGACTATTTTGCGCTGAAGCTGGCTATGGAGCATGCGGAGAAAGCCGGTGTGGCCGGTAAAATACACTTTCAGAAGCTGGATTTCGCCCATACCTCTTCCCGGTTCAAATACGGTTTTATTATTACGAATCCGCCCTATGGGGAAAGGCTTTCCGACAAGGCACAGGCAGAGGAGCTGTACCGTAAAATGGGGGAGCATTTCGCTGAATTCGATACCTGGTCATATTACATCATAACCTCTCATGAGGGCTTTGAGAAATGCTTCGGAAGGCGTGCGGATAAAAAGAGAAAGCTATATAACGGAATGCTAAAATGTGACTATTACCAATACTTTGGTCCAAAACCCTACGAAAAAGACACAAAAGACACTATTTTGTAATAAAAAGCTTGACATGTCCACTATATGTGGTATAATCCAAATATATGCTTGAAATGTTTAGGAGGTATTTATAATGAACAAGAGCGAATTAATTCAGGCAGTAGCAGAAGCTTCCAACTTAACAAAGAAGGATAGCAGTGCAGCTGTAGACGCTGTATTTGCAGCATTGACAGAAGCTATGAAAAAGGGCGACAAGGTAAGCCTGGTTGGCTTCGGTACTTTCGGCGTTAAAGACAGACCTGCAAGAGAAGCAATCAAGCCCGGTCATCCCGGAGAGAAAATCAAGATTGCTGCTTGCAAGGCTCCTTATTTCAAGGCCGGCAAGGGTTTGAAGGAAGCAGTTAACAAATAATTGCATTTTTAAATTCGCAAAAGAAAGACCGTCAACCGTCATTTGACGTTTGGCGGTCTTTTTGGTATCATTTCAGTGTTAGCGAGGTGAATAATATGTCGAAGATAAACGAGGATATGATCATTGCGGATGTACTGAAAATGGACAGCGAGACAGCGCCCATTCTCTTTGAGCACGGACTGCATTGCTTAGGCTGTATGCACGCCACCGGCGAGTCTTTAAAGGATGCCTGTGCAGTACACGGTATTGATGTAGAGGCTTTGGTTGCGGACCTTAACAAGTACTTTGAGGACAAGCAGTAAGGAACGGACCGTGTCCGTGGGAAAAGAAAAAATGCCCGGAACTCTTCCTGAGCTCCGAGGCATTTTCTTTTTGCAATCATAAGGGCAACCTTATATCTTCTCCACGATCTTAGCAGCTTTACCGACTCTGTTACGCAGGTAGTACAGCTTTGCTCTTCTGACTTTACCGTGTCTGACTACTTCGACCTTGGCAACCTTTGGAGAATGTACGGGGAATACTCTTTCCACACCTACTCCGTAGGAAACACGTCTTACTGTGAAGGTCTCTTTCACGCCTTCGCCGTGCTTTGCAATAACGGTGCCTTCGAATACCTGAATTCTTTCACGGGTACCCTCGATAACCTTAAAGTGTACCTTTACATAGTCACCGATCATAAGATTTACAGCATCTTTGTTAAGATAATCTGCTTCTACAGCTTTAATAATATCCATCTTCATTCACTCCTTCCGTCCAAGGACGTTCTTACATGAAGAGCAGCGGACCGCCCGAAATCTGCGTGCTTTCTATTTCTATTTCTGCACAGCTTGCAAATTATACCACAGTGAAAATATAAAAGTCAAGTAATAAAATCCGGGCGATGTCTGCGAACCTGTTTTTTTGCTCAGGAAATTTTTGAATCCGGCTTCCATATGCCGCTTTTGGAAACAGCTTTCCAGTTGGTTTTCAATGTCTTAATGGGTCTGTTTCGGCTTGTTCTTTCCATTTCCTGAGAAATGAACGCATCCTTGATAAGATCGGAAAGGATCTCGGAAACTTTTTCCTGCTCCAGCTGCTCTTTTTCTGCAATTTGCTCCACGGTTCTTCTGAATGTGGGGAAATACGTCTTGTCTTTTTCGCTTTCTTTCAAATAAGTAAATATAGCGTTATTGATAAGGGTGGTTTCGTCCGCCTGAAGGGGGACCTCAACGCACCAGTCGGAACTGTTTATGAGATTTTTGCTGATTCCTCCCGATACGCCGTATATTCCTACCTGCTTATTGCAGAAATTTCTTATAAATGCAGCTGCCGAACTGAAGTGACCGTCGCCTGAAAATATGATAAACAACTCAGGGCTGTCTTCCTGAAAGGCCTTTTGGTATATGTTATCCAGGATGATAAAATCTGTGTAATCCTTCTTGTAACGCTGATCAGGATTATATGTGTCAATGATCTTGTTGGTAAAAGCCCGTATTCTTTTTGTTTCGGTTTCCTTCTCCCTGAACTTTGAAAAGTTTGCAAAGAATACGACTTCTACAATATTGCATCTCTTTTTTAAGTCGTCAAACCAGCTCTGTATGTCCGGTTTTTGATTGTGCAGTTTCTCCGCAGATATGTACCAGTGTTCATAGTCCACAAATGCTACGGCTTTCGGAAGTCCGTTGTTGGATTTCCCGGATCTCCTTCTGCCGAAAAGAGAAAAACCGCCGGTTTTTCCTTTTATCATTAAAAAATCACCATACCTTGTAAAATCTGCCCGGTATTTATTGAATTGTCAAGGTTCGCAGACAACTTATTATAACAGAGAACGGGTGTGTTTTCAACCGGCCGTCCCAGACGCGATCAAGCCTCTGTTCCTTTTACCGGAAATGTGCTATAATAAAAGTAACAAAAGATGTAACGGTATGTTATATTTGAAAGGTGGAATTGAATATGCGTAACAACAGAATTATCACTGTAGGCAGACAGTTCGGCAGTAACGGCCGTGCCATTGCCAAGAAGCTTGCGGGCGAATTGGGCATTCAATTTTACGACAGAGATCTGATTGAAATGGCGGCGGAAAGAAGTAATATTCATTTAGACAGAGTAGACAGCATAGACGAAAAGCCGGCCAACAGATGGCTGTATGCCATCCCGGGAGAGCCCGTCAATCCCGGCTATACAGGGATGCTCCCCATAAACGATGTCCTTTTTGAGGCCCAGTGCGAGCTGATACAGGAGCTGGCAGACAGGGAGGACTGTATTTTTGTAGGAAGATGTGCAGACTATGTGCTGCGAGACTATCCCCTATGCCGGAATATTTTTATCTTCGCCCCATTGGAGGAACGGACAAAGACCGTTATGGAACGGCTTTCTCTGGGCGAGAAAGAGGCCCGGAATCTGATCAAACGCACGGATAAACAGCGCAAATATTATTACAATTATTATACGGACAGACGTTGGGGTGAGCTTTCCAACTACCAGATTGCTTTTGACAGCAGTGTATTCGGTATTGACAAGACAGCGGATATCCTCTGCGCCATTCCGGCAATAATAAGCCGGGAGGTGTTTTGCTGTGACATTTTTTGAAAAGGTGTTGAATCGGGAGGAGCTTGCCTTACTGGGTGAAAATCTGGCCGCAGCGGAAAAGGTGGTCAAGGTAAGGGGCCGTTTCGGTATCAGTGCAGGGCATAACAGTGTAGAGGAAATGTTACAGCAGATACAAAAAACATATCGCCGTCTGGACAGCTTGCAGACGGGCCCGGAGGAGCCCTCCTATACACCTGCAGAGGAGTGGATCACAGATAACTTTGTTACTGTTCAGAATAAGGCAGAGGAGCTTTCCGGGAAGCTTCAGAGCTGTGTTGCCGTGAAGCTTCCCTTTGTAACAGAGGACGGCAGAAAGCTGCCGCGGGTGGAAGTCATGGCGAGAGAGCTGGTAAGCCATACCGACGGAGCAGTTACAGAAGGTGCGGTTACATCCTTTTTGGAGGGCTACGGCCGTGTATCCGGCACGGTTACCTCGGAGCATTACATTTTCCCCTATGTGCTTCAGCGGGAACTGTTAAGGCGTATTGCGGGGATCTGCCGCATGATCGAGGAGGAGGACCGGCAGAAACTGCAGGCTGTCAAGGTTTTTAACGCTGCCAAACAGTATCTGGACACAAAAAGTACCATAAAG
>CBCSVZ010000129.1:0-4203 GCA_965143695.1 uncultured Oscillospiraceae bacterium | reverse complement strand
TGCGTCTTGAGAAAGAGGCATTTTTCAGAAATAAGGTGACATGATGAAAGAAGGAATTCATCCGGAGTTTCACGAGGTGACTGCAAAGTGTGCCTGCGGCGAAACCTTTAAGACATACTCAACCAAGAAGGAGATATCAGTCGAAATTTGTTCGAAGTGTCATCCTTTCTATACAGGTAAGCAAAAGCTGGTTGATACAGGCGGACGTGTTGACAAGTTCAATAAGAGATACGGTTTGAAGTAAGTCATTGATTGCGGCAGAGTTTTGGATTCTGCCGCATATTTTTTATCCTGCTGCATAGATTTAAAGCAAGTTATAAATTCAGCGAGGATGAGTATTGAAATGACCATACCGGAGAACAGCAAAGGTCAGAACATATTGATCGAGAACAGAGAACGGATCTCTGTCAGCGGCGTGCTGGATGTCCTCAGCTTTGATGAGACCCTTGTAGAGGCAGAGACAGAGCTGGGAAACATGCGTATCAAGGGCGACGGGCTTAAAATTGAAAAGCTGAGTCTGGAAGAGCATGAGCTGGCCCTTACGGGATATATTTTTGCCTGCGAATATGAAGAGCCCAAAAAGCAGAGCAGAAATATCTTTGTCAGGATGTTCCAATGACGGCCCTTGTGATGTTGGCGGCGGGCGTACTTGCGGGAAGTATTTTTGACATTTTCCGCTCCTTGCGCAAAGCCTATAAAAACCACCCGGGCTGGCTGGTACACAGCGAGGACGCCTTCTTTATGGTGACGGCCTGCGCCCTTTTTATTGCGGCGGTCAATCTGGCGGACTTCGGGCGTGTGCGGTGGTATCTGTTTTTGCTGGCGGCAGCAGGTGCTTTTCTGTATTACATCGGCGTCAGCCCCTGGTTGGGGAGGGTGCTCACATGGATATTTGCCGTTCCGGGTAAAATCATAAAATTTTTTTCAATAAGGATATTGAAAAAAAGAGAAAAGCATTATATAATGAATCAACAGTAAATTTACAAATGATTAATAATTAACCGGGGATGCAAATGAAAAAAGACAAAAAAAAGCAAAAGTTCAATTTGAAGAACCTCATTTTCATAGGTTTGGCAATATACCTGCTGGTACTTCTTTTTGCACAGCAGAGCACTTTGGACAGGAACAGGGAATCCTATCACTACCTGCAAAGTAAGATTGCCGATGAAAAGGCGGATAACGAAAAACTGAAAGAGGAATATAACAGCATCGGAACAGATGAATACATAGAGGAGAAAGCCCGTGAATCAGGCTTAGTGAAATCGGATGAAATTGTTTTTGTTACAGGGAATGATTAAGGCAGGGGGATGCGCAGACTAGTATGGCAGAAAACAGCGAAGTTATTTTTGACGGTAAGGTAACAGGTATAACGGCGTTCGGAGCCTTTGTACAGCTTTCTGACGGACGAACCGGACTGGTTCACATTTCAGAGGTATCCGACCAGTATGTTAAGGATGTAAAGGACTTCTTAAAGGAGGGCCAGGAGGTAAAGGTCGTCACCTTGTCTTCCATACAGGAGGGAAAATTAAGGCTTTCTATTAAGAAGGCTATTGAAATAAGGCGCAAGAACGGCGAGCTGCCCGAAGCAGCCCCGCCGGAGAAGAAAAAGCACATGCAAAAAGGGGCAGGAGGCTCCAGAAAAGGCGGATTTAAGCTTTCCGGAGAGCCCTATGATCCCAGCGTACCTCCCGTGGACTTCTTTGAAGGCAGTGACGACAACAGTGCGGGCACAGCCTTTGAGGACAGACTTTCCAGCTTTATGAAATCCAGCGAGGAGAAGCTGAGCGCTTTGAAAAAACAGACAGAAAATAAACGCGGTGGGGGATATGTCAGAAGAGGCTGATCGAAAGGCCGAAAGCTTTGCTGAAATGATCGGGGGCCTTGCCATGGAAGAGGCCTTCTACCGGAACAGCGGGGATTCCCGTTATCTGGTAAAGCGGGATATGGGCTCGGTTAATTTTCTGCAATTTACGGTCAATTCGGATGATATTATATTAAACGACAATGCAGTGCCCAATTTCAGGGCGCTGTATACTTTTATATGCGTATTTGACACTCCGCTGCAGGAGAATATCCAAAAGCTTGACGCCCAGCAGCGCAAGAGCCGGGAGCTGGGTATCCTTGTGGACTTTGTTATTGTAGACCTGGAGAAGGGTACTTTTACCAATCTGGCCGGCGGCCGTCTTACGGATAAAAAGCTTCAGAAGGTTTTGAACAGGGCGTTAAAATACAGTAATGCGGACACTGCCCAAATCCGGGAGCTGCGTGAGGATGCGGTGCGAAAGGCGAAGGAGGGTCACCGGGCGGCGACCCCTGCACAGAGGCTTTCGCCGGCAAGTCCCGTTATGGTATTGCTCTTCAGTAATATTGCCGTTTATATTGCGGGGGTCATTATGGCTGTCAGTCTCGGCTATGACCCTCTGATGCGCTGGGGGATTCTGGATGGGGAGCTGGTGCGGCAGGGTCAGCTGTGGCGTCTGTTTACAGCGATGTTTCTGCATGCGGACATGGCCCACCTGTTTGGAAATATGTATCTGCTGCTGATGCTGGGCAGAGTGCTTGACGGGCAGTACAGCAAGAGCAAATTTCTGGGCGTGTATTTTCTTTCCGGACTTTCCGGCACGCTTCTTTCCTGTACCTTCTCCCATGCACGCTCGCTCGGAGCCTCCGGGGCGATTATGGGACTGGGCGGCGCACTGGTGTGCAAGCTGCTTTTCGACAAAAATCGCGCCTATCTGCGGCACGGTATGCTCTACGCCAATCTTGCCTTTCTGATCATCTTTAACCTGGGCTACGGGCTTTTCAATACCGGTATTGATAACTACGGACATTTCGGAGGCTTTATCTGCGGCTTCCTGTTAGAGCTCATATTTTCCCGCAGGAGGGCATAGTCTTACCCTGAGGGGTGAGCTATGGGATTCCGAAAAGAAACTTACAAGTCCGGTGCCGTGAAACTCATGGTAGCAGGGATTATCGTACGCCTTATGGGGTTTGTGAACCGCATCTTTATGTCCAACCTGATCGGGGCAGAGGGGATGGGGCTGTTTCAGCTTACCTCTCCCGTGTATTCCCTGATTATTTTGACCCTGACCTCCGGTGTATCCATAACCGTATCCGGCATGACCGCTTCCGAAACTGCCGTAGGCAAGGACAGTAACGCCCGACGTATTGCAAAGACGGCGTTCTTTATTCTGCTCCTTTTGGGTTCTGCCGCGGGTCTGGCCCTTGTCCTGACAGCAAAGGGCATTGCCATGAATGTGCTCCATGATGAGCGGACCTATCTCTCCATGGTGATGTTAGCCCCCTGTATTCCCATTGTGGCATCTGCCTCTGCGGTGAAAGGCTATTTCTACGGTACGCGCAATGTGGGGCCTAACGCTGTGGGACAGATCGTGGAGCAGGTGGTGCGCATCGGCGTGATTTTTGCCCTGGCTCATGCAATTGCCGGGGAGAATCTGGCGTATGCCTGTGCCCTGGCTACTGTCAGCAGCGCCGTGGGCGAAATGGCCAATTTGCTGGTGGTGGGCAGCGTGTTTTGGTATCGGAGTAAAATGTCCGGCGGTTACAAGGCGTCAGGTCTGCCTACCATCGGCAGGCGGCAGGCGGCTTCTCATATTGTGCGGACCTCGCTTCCCATTTCTGCCAGCCGGTTTCTTACTTCCCTGATGGGAACCCTGGAGACGGTGATTCTGCCCATGCGCTTTGTGGCGGGGGGATATACATACAAAATGTCTATTGAGATACTGGGCAATCTGTCCGGTATGGCCATGCCCATTCTGGCCTTTCCGTCGGTGCTTACCTCTGCTTTGGCTACCACTCTGGTACCTGCTATTGCGGAAGCCCGCTCCCGGGGTAAAAATTCACTGGCGGCCAGCAGGATTTACCGCTGTATACGCCTCAGCTTTTTTATGGGCTTTTCCTTTTTCGGGGTTTTCTATGCCATGGGCGGCTTTATCGGAGATTTATTTTACCCGGGGCAGGATGCGGGAACCTATCTTACCATGCTGGCGCCCTGCTGTGTGCTCATGTACTTCCAGCAGACCATGAGCGGGATTCTGAACGGCCTGGAGAAGCAGGGCTGTGCTCTGGCTGTAACGACTGTCAGCTACGGTATCCGTATCGCCGTTATTTGGTTCCTGCTGCCTTCTATCGGCGTCTATGCCTATATCATAGGGATTCGTTGCGGCATGCTGATTTCTTCGG
>CBCSVZ010000128.1:0-4206 GCA_965143695.1 uncultured Oscillospiraceae bacterium | reverse complement strand
GACAGAGTCTCGGTCTGGTTGCATAACCAGTCCAAGAAAATGTCCGCACCCCCTTATGCCACATAAACTCAATTTATTTAAAAAAACAGCGAAATTTTTTACCAACCGGGGGTCTGACCCCCGGTACTACAATTTTCGACACGATGGGAGCTTTTTGGGAAATAATCACTTTTTGTTGACAAGTTTCGCTGCCGCTTATATAAATAAACTATACGCCAAAAGAATTTTACCGGAAGGAAGGAGTGATACAGATGGCGCGCGGATCCAGAATCGGAAGCACTACGGGATTTTACCATATCAGAGACATCGGATGTAACCACCAAATGATTTTTCTGGAGACGCGCGACTACAGAAAGTTCAGATATATTTTACAGGACGAAAAAAAGAAAACTGAGGTAACAATTATTGCCTACTGCCTTATGGGGAACCATGTGCATTTGCTGGCAGGCGGGGAGCCGGAGCAGATTGCAAAGTTCGAGCAGCTTGTAAAAGGTCGGTACGCTCAATGGTATAACGATAAGTACCAACGGTCGGGACCGCTTTTTGACGGCAGATACAGGGCAAAGGCGGTAAAAGACATGCGGCAATTTTACGCGCTGCTCAGGTATATACATGTAAACCCTGTGGCAGCGGGATTGGCAAAAAGTGTTGACGAGTACGAATTTAGTAGTTACAATTGTTATATGGGACAGAAGGATGATTTGGTGGATCCGGACTTTGTGCTGGCGGAGCTGGACGAGACGGATTTCATTTCCCTGCACCAGAAGGTGGCGGACGGCCGGGAGTTCGACATTCCCCAGAGAAAGCCCCGCCTGGTGGATGAGCAGGCCCTTGAAATTATACTTGAGATTGCGGGCGTGACACATCCGTCGCAGGTGCAGCACCTGTCTCCGGCCTTTCGAAATCTGGTGCTGGCCGAACTGAGACGCAGAGGTTTGGCTGTGCGGCAGATTTGCAGACTTACGGGACTGAGCAAGTATCAGGTCGTGAGCGCCGGACAGGGGTCAGACCCCCTGTCGTAAAACACATCACAAAAAAGGAGAGCATTATGTTAACTGACATTCAAATCGCACAGCAGGCAGCAATGGAGCCTATTGAAAAAATTGCCGCAAAGGCAGGAATTCCTGATGACGCATTACTGAAGTACGGCAAGTATAAAGCTAAAATTTCACAGGAATTTATAAATGAGACCGCTTCCCGAGAGGACGGAAAGCTGATTCTTGTTACTGCAATAACACCTACTGCAGCAGGAGAGGGCAAGACTACTGTGACAGTCGGACTTGGTCAGGCTATGAATAAAATAGGGGCCAATACCATCATTGCCCTTCGTGAACCTTCTTTGGGCCCGGTAATGGGTGTAAAAGGCGGTGCCACGGGTGGCGGGTATTCTCAGGTAGTCCCCATGGAGGACATCAACCTGCATTTTACCGGAGATATGCATGCGATTACAGCGGCTAACAACCTGCTGGCGGCGGCTATAGACAACCATATCCAGCAGGGCAACCAGTTGGATATTGATGTGCGCCGAATCGTGTGGACCCGCTGTATGGACATGAATGACCGTGCACTGCGCAACATCACTGTGGGCTTGGGCGGTCCTGTAAACGGCGTTCCCAGGGAAGATCATTTTGTCATCACGGTGGCTTCCGAGATTATGGCCATCTTGTGTCTCGCAGAGAATCTTACAGATTTAAAGCAGCGTCTCGGTAAAATCATCGTTGCCTACAATCGCGGCGGAGAACCTGTAACTGCCGCTGATATCGGCGTAGTAGGCGCCATGGCGCTCCTTCTGAAGGATGCGATCCTCCCGAACCTGGTACAGACGCTGGAAAATACCCCGGCCCTTATGCACGGGGGACCTTTTGCGAATATTGCCCACGGCTGTAACAGTGTGATCGCCACAAAGCTGGGACTGAAGCTGGCAGATTACTGCATAACCGAGGCAGGCTTCGGCGCTGATCTGGGCGCAGAGAAGTTCATGGATATTAAATGTCGCCAGACAGGGGTCAGACCCCATGCCGTTGTTGTTGTGGCGACGGCAAGGGCCTTGAAGCTCCATGGCGGCGTGTCCAAAGCGGATTTGAGCGTGCCGAACCCGGAGGCAGTTGCAGCGGGGTGCGCGAACCTCGGCAAGCATATTGAAAATATGCAGTCCTACGGTGTGCCGGTCATCGTGGCTATTAACCATTTTTATGCAGATACGGAAGAAGAACTGAAACAAATTCAGGAGTTCTGCGGTAAAATGGGCGTCCGTGCTATCGTAGCCGACATCTTTGAAAAAGGCGGTGAGGGCGGCAAGGAGCTTGCAGAGGAGTTGGTAAAATTAATCGATTCCACAACGCCGGACTTTAAGCCGGCCTATACATTAGAGCAGCCGGTAAAAGACAAAGTCAGGGAGCTCTGCAGAAACATATACGGCGCTGATGATGTGGCCTTTACTGCGAAGGCAGAGAAAACCATTGCCCAGATCGAGCAGATGGGCTACAGAGATCTACCTGTGTGTATGGCCAAGACCCAGTATTCCATATCCGATAATCCGGCACTGCTGGGAAGACCGGAGCATTTTACCATGAATGTAAGAGAAGTGAGGCTTTCCGCCGGAGCAGGCTTTATTGTGGTGCTCACCGGAGAGATTATGTCCATGCCCGGACTGCCCAAAGTTCCCGCGGCCAACAGGCTGGATGTATACGAAAGCGGCGAAATCGTAGGACTATTCTAAAACTGTTTTATGAACTCAGCCATGAGCTCTCTTTCCTGGGTGATTTCAGCAAGCTTTGCCAGGCCGGTTTTTTCATACCGGCCTCTTTTACTGTTATAATATTTATTGACAATGCGCCAAAGCTTCTGAGGGAATTGCGGCAGTATTTTCAGCACACAGGTTTCTCCGGAGGACAGCGGCCGCTGTTTGCTGTATTCTTCTAATACAAAAAAGGCCTCCTCCAGGTCCCAGTTGCATTTCCGGAGACGTCTGCGCAGCAAGTTGGCCACATCATAGACCGGCAGCTCAATTGACATATTTTCAAAGTTGGTGATTAGGGGAAGGGGATCACATTTTACCGTGTTATGCCCGGTAAAATCCCGGTGGCACAGGCAGCCCGCCCGACGGCTTTCTTCCACCATGACGGCGTAGGGGGAGCTTTCCAGCTGGGACAGCAGAGTGTCTCCCAACTGACAGTAGTAGTCGGCAATATTCAGATAGCCGTAATCAAAGTCCCCGTTGCCCTTAGCGGCAATTTTACGAAAACGCTTCAGTTCGCCCAGCCTGCGGGCAAAGGTCTCCGGCGTGTTGCCCAAAGAACATTTTACCGTATAGGGCAGACCGTATTTTTCAAGGCTGTTTCTGGCAGCCTCCTCCGTAAAACCCCTTCCGGCCAGGTGCATCTGTGCCAGCAGCCTTGCGGCGGCGCTTAACTCAGATCGGTTGTCAAAGGAAAAGCCGTTTTCCGGGTGGTATATGCTCATGGTAAAATTCTCGTTTTCCGTTTGGGCAAAGGGCAGTCCCGTTTTGGTTTCCATATAGGCCTGTGCATTTGGAAAGCCGTTTTTATTCAGGTGTAAAATCCCGGTGTGGATAAAGAGCAGCCGCTCTGCGGACAGCTCCGTGGCCTGAAGCAGATAATTTTGTGTACGGTTGTCGCTTCGGACGGAAATCAGCAGTCCGGAGGAAATTTTTTTCAGGGCTGTAATTTTTATGGGATATGTACCTTCCAACCAGTTCTCAAAATTTGTAATCATGAAAATCCTCCCTCGCAGTGTGTCCGAAGTATTTATATGAGAGAGAAAATGAGATTATTACAGCGCGGCGATAAAGACAAAACGGTCGTAATGGGGAAATTGCGGCAGATCAAATTTACTGTTGCCTTGTTTTACAAACAGTGTTACAGGGGGTCTGACCCCTGTCCGAAAAAAATTTGCGCAAAATGAAAAAAATTATTACTGCAGTAACTACGCCCGAGAAATCTATCATTACATCGGAGATGAGCGAAGCACGCCCCGGAGTAAAATGCTGTATCGCTTCGTCGCAGACAGCGGCCAGAAGCCCTATGGAAAGTGTACAGGTATCAAAGGGGAGCGGCCAGCTGTGAAAAACAGAACGCAGTGTTTTTGACAGGATTGCACCCAGTATAAAAAATTCGGTAAAATGCCCTGCCTTACGGACCATAAAAGAGGTAAACTGCCAAGGAATGCCCATTTTATTTGCAAAGG
>CBCSVZ010000127.1:0-4224 GCA_965143695.1 uncultured Oscillospiraceae bacterium | reverse complement strand
GAACGTTTATATCGGGTCTTCTGATGGAAATATTAGGCTGGCTTTAGATGACCATGACCATGATTCACGGTATTATACAAAGGAATATCTGGACATGACTTTTCCTTCACAGCTCCCTTTTAAAGCCGCAAGCGTCCTATATGACAGTGCTGTTGACACCGAAATGCTGTATCCCGGAGATGTTTACAATTGTGACTTTTCTTCCTATTCCGGTGTTGAGATCCGGGGGAAAATTCCCGGTTCGCAGTTTCATATCTTTATTGATTTAGACATTGAAACAAGCACCTTCACCGTAGATCACTATGAGGCTTCTGACGTTGTGCGAAGAATGACCTTTAACGGCGACTCTCTGGGAGCGCTTACGTCAATTACATGCTCCGTCAACAGGTCGAAGCAGCAGCTGAAATTTCATGGAGTATGTGCCGGGAACACCAGTATCAACGGTGAGACGGAAGATGCAACCAGGAGCACTTATCAGATTTGTAAAATCGTCGCAGTCAAATATCCATCCACACAGATCGTATCTCCTCTGATTTCATAGAGGGGAGGCGGCGATCCTATGAATGCGGAAGACATGGTTATACGCCTGACGAAACACGGTGAGGAGATCGGGAGCTTAAAGCACCGCATGAGCGATGTGGAGGGGGCTGTACAAGCCCAGATCTCGCTTGCCAGATCTGTGGACAAGCTTGCTACCAACATGGAATACATGTGTAAGGAACAGGTCAGTCAGGGGAAAAGGCTGGAGCGGCTGGAACAGGCTCCGGCAGAGGATTTTAAACACTATAAGCGTGCAATTGTTACAGCAATGACAGGTACGCTGATCGGTGCGGTAATAGGGGCCTTATTGGCCCTTATTATCAAATAATTCAGGAGGTGTTGTTGTGAATTGGAAATTGTGGTTGAAAGCCGCTGGTATTCGGGCAGTAAAGACAGCTGCACAGACGGCAGTTGCGACAATTGGTACATCAGCCGTGTTGGGTGATGTGAATTGGATTGCGGTAGTCTCCGCTTCGATGCTGGCAGGCATACTGTCCCTGCTGACAAGCACAGCCGGATTGCCGGAGGTAAGAGAAAGCGGAGAATAATTATGGCAAGAAAGACAAATATCGGTTTAGCAGAATACTGTAACAAGCAGATCGGCCGTCCGTACTGGCTTGGGGGCTTCGGCCAGAGAGCCGACAAAGAATTTTACGACCGGAATAAAAACCGGCTGCAGTACGGTCCCTGGGAAGGCGACTATGAAAAGGCGGAAGGACAGAAAGTCCATGACTGCTGCGGCCTTGTAAAGGGCTATTACTGGACAGACGGGCCGGATGTGCCTTGGAAACCCGGGCAGTATGAAATTAACGGCTTGCCGGATTGGGGCGTAGAGGAGCAATATGCGCATTGTTCTGAGAAGGGTAAAATCGACACAATACCGGAGATGGCCGGTGTGCTGGTGTTTACTTCATCAATGTCCCACATGGGTATTTACATTGGTAGCGGTAAAGTCGTTGAAGCCCGTGGACATGCTTACGGAGTACAGAAAAATACACTCAAAGACAGAAGCTTTGCCCTGTGGGGAAAGCTGGATGTGCTTACATACGAAAAGCCGGTTTCTGAAGATTTTAACGGAGAGATCAAGAAATTTCAGATATTTCTGAACAGTAACTATGGAAACTCTATTTCCAAAATAACCGGAAGACTGGAGGTTGACGGGCGCTGCGGCAGGATGACGAAAAAGGCTGCGGTTGTTGCTATGCAGAATGAACTCAATAAACTGGGAGAGCGGTTGTCGATCGACGGCGGGCCGGGAATACTTACCCGTCAGGCGATGTCCCGGCACATGGTAAAACGCGGCACAAAGGGAAATATGGCGTATATCGTGCAGGGGCTTTTATACGGCGCCGGATATGACTGCAACGGATTTGACGGATCTATAGGCGCCGGCTGTGACGCAGCTATCAGGAAGTACCAGGCAGACAAGGGTCTTGAGGTTGACGGCAAGGTCGGAGGGGAGACACTGTACAAGCTGACCGGATGCTAGATAGGTCAACTTTTGTACTATCGCTAACACATACGCAGGTATCCGCCAAGATACAGGAATCGGGGAGCCTTTATCCCCTGACAGCCTTTTTTACATCCTCCATTAACAGTAATATGTCTTTTCGAATGTGGGTGTAATTTCTTTCCATAGGGACATCAATTGAAACGACACCGCCGTTGTTGCTGATCTTTTTTCAGGGCTTTCGCGTATTTTGGGGCCGTGTCATTGCTGCATCCGCTCCATGCGTAAAATCCATCTATCCACCAACCGCTGACGCGCTCTTTGTAACGGCGGGAAAGCTCGGCGTAAAATTCGCGCCACCTTTCCACAAACTCATCGGTGATTATCCAGTCACCTGTGCAGCTACTGTCTTTTTCTTTGCAGCCAAAGCCGTGAGCAACTGTTTCATCATTCTTGGGCGCATTGGCGGGAACATATAACATGAGCTGTATGCCATACTTTGACAGTGCCTCATAAAGCTCCGCTGCGATATCTCTGTGGGAACAAAGCTCCGGTTTTGCGGAATATCCGGCGTACACCTCGCTGGGGATATTTAAGAATCCGCTGTTTTGGCATATTGTAAAGAAAACATGACCCGCGCCGCATTGGGAGCACTCGTATGCAAAAGATTCTGCATCAAAGCTTTTAACAAAATCTTCAAAGCCGTTTTTGTCCGGTAAGGCGTGAAAAAACAGACCGTATTTGGAAGCGCAGAAACCGTCGGTGTTTGGGTTGTACGCATTTTTTGAATAATACTTCTGATATTCCAAATTCAGTCCCATAGAGCCATACCTCTTTCAATTATAACATTTCTTACTTTATACACAAGGGACAGGTGTTTGTCAAGGGTGTTGCAACAATGAATTCTTTTCGCAGAGTTATGTACTCTATGGCATGACTTCTGCCAGCAATGCTTTTCATATAATAACATTCCTGATGTAAAAGTGCAAGGCTCTTATTTATAAAAAGTAATTTTTTCAGGAAAAGAATCAAACGGCATAAGAATAATTACAAAAGTTATCTGCAAATTTTTATATAACCCGTCAGTTCAGCCGTCAATCCTTTTGGTAAAATGTACTGTGCAAAGGAGAGGTCACCATGTCAAAAAGAGGAGAAAACATTTACAAAAGGAAAGATAACAGATGGGAGGGCAGATACATTAAGAGCTATGACAGCAGTGGCAAAGCACAGTTTGGATATGTATACGCCCAAACCTATAAAGCGGCACGGGAAAAATTAAGGAATGCAAAGTCGGAGAATAAGAAAAAGAGCACACAAATCAAGAAGAATCTTTCTTGCTTTTTCGATGAGTGGCTGACTCTGTGCCGCAGCAGGGTTAAAGACTCAACCTATGTGAAGTACCGCACAATTATCAATAGCCATTTAAAGCCTGCATTCGGGAACTGTCAGCCGGAAGAAATCAATACGGTGCTGATAGAAGCCTTCAGCCACCGTATGCTGTGTGAGCAGGGGCTGTCGGCAAAGACAGTACGGGACATTCTCTCTGTTATGCGTTCCGTCATAAAGTATATTGATCGCCAAAGTGAAACAGAATTATCATCGGTGGAAATCATCTATCCCCGAATTCCCCAAAAGGAGATGCGAGTTCTGTCTCAGGAGGAACAAAACCGGCTGATCCAGTACTTACTGGAGGCTATGGACGAGGTAAAATTCGGAGTCTTACTGGCGCTTCTGACCGGTATGCGCATAGGGGAGCTGTGTGCCCTTCGGTGGGAAAACATATTGATCAGGGAAAAGGTCATAAAAGTGGAACAGACCATGCAAAGGCTGCAGAATATTGAACAGAAATCGGAAGCAAAGACGAAGGTTATCATCAGTGAGGCCAAAAGTCTTAATTCCAGACGTACCATTCCCCTGACAGAATATGCCGCAGCTCTTTGCAGAAAAATGAAAGCAAGTAATCCCAAAGCTTACATTTTAACAGGTGATCCCCAAAAATATATGGAACCCAGGAGCTTGCAGTACCGTTTCGCAAACTATGTACGGGCCTGCGGAATAGAAGACGTACACTTTCATTCCCTGCGACATACTTTTGCGACACGGTGTGTAGAGGTAGGCTTTGATATTAAGAGCCTCAGTGAAATATTGGGTCATTCCAATACTGCGGTTACGCTGGAGCGGTATGTGCATTCCTCTTTGAATTTAAAGCGGGCCAATATGGATAAGCTGTCTTC
>CBCSVZ010000126.1:0-4258 GCA_965143695.1 uncultured Oscillospiraceae bacterium | reverse complement strand
CAGAAGCTGAAAGCAAGGAAATCGGAACACCTTATACAATCATTAATGGTGAAAAGGGTGAGTTTATTGTTAACGGTGCACAGGATGGCGTTATGTTCGTTAAGGCACTTAAGGATGCAACCGGAATTAACTAATACAAAATAAATATAAATAATAAAAAGACACTTTCTTTATAGCCGAGGTGCGGTAACGAAGTAAATATGTAGGAGGCGGTGCAGTCTAAGGGACTGTGCCGCCGTTCTGCGCTTTAAGCGGATTTTGTGTTCCGCCAGCGCTCTTTTCTGCCGTCATCCGCAACGCAGTCCTCATCGGCAATGTTGATGATACCGGCAGCCTTGTAGTAAATCTCAATCTTTTGTTTTCTGTGACCGCTGCTCCTGTCGGAAGCGTGTATCACAATCCTGTCAATCAAATCGTTTAGGAGTTCCGCCGTCAAATGCACACCCAAAATCAGAAGTTTTTCGATTTTCGGGCAAAAAAAGAAAGCGTATGATGTTGGCTCATACGCTTCCATATTGGTATGTTTTCGGTGCGGTTTTCGCTGTTTTTCTGCCCTGTAAGGCGTTTGCAGAAGCAGGACAAGGGGAAGATACCTTTTTCCCGGTTTCCTGTTTCTGCACGGTTTCGGGTACAAAAAAATCCCTTCTGTCAGGGTAAATATTACCCGGCAGAAGGGATTGGGCTGAACCTGTGTTCAAGCTCTGTTATTCGGCTTTTCTTTTTCTGATGACAATAGTTGTTGCGGTCAGGCCGCCTGCCGCTGCAAACAGGAGAACGAACCACAGCGCAAGATTGCTGCTGTCTCCGGTCTGCGGGTTGTCTGCACCCGTATCGGGGTTGTCCTTGTTGTCGTCCGGTTTGCTCGGTTCGGAAGGCTTGCTCGTATCATCTGGCTCGGAAGGAGCAGTCGGTTCGGTAGGTTCAGTTGGCACGACCGTTTCGTTGCTTTTCTGCTCGCCGATGGTCACAGTGAAGCTGCCGGTCGTGTCCTTGTGATTCGGTGCGGATGCCTTGAAATACACGGTATGATTACCTGCCTCTGTAAATGCAGGAACATCTGCACCATATGTGCCTTTTTCCTCTTTGCTGTAAGTAAAAGTAACCGGCTGGCTATTTACGGATACGGCATCAGCAGAAACAGTCGGTGTCTGAGCAGAGCCGTTAGCTGTAAGCGTGCCCGTCTGTTTCACTGCTACTTCGGAAAGGTCGGCGGGGAGGATGGTATATGTCACGCTTGCAGTCGCCACGTTGTTGTACGCTCCTACTGTAACGGAAGCGGTAATCGGCTTGTCTGTCACATTTGTACGGTCATCCGTCTCGCCGTACTGAATGGAAGGAACTTCATTTTTCAATGTCCAATTATCTGTATTCAAAACCGCATTTTTCTCTGTCCCATCATAAATTACGCTTGTCGGGGCAAAAACACTCACAACCGTTTTCTTGCCACAAACGCATTCTCCGATAATCACTGTACCATTCGCAGTATATATGTAACTGCAAGGGATGTTGTTTGCAATCTCCACGAGCTCATTAATACCGTCAATTTTTACTTTTATAACGCTTTTACAGGTCAAACCCGCAGTGTCGGTAAACTTTATGACAGGATTGTTAGAAGTAGGATTCTCTATCGTATAGTCGGTACCGTTAGTCAAAGCATTTTCAGCATCTGTACCATCTACGTAAACCTTAAAAGCGTCCGGACCGGAAACAGGTGATGTCAGTTCAAGACGGATTTCACCGTTACTGCTCGATATTCCGCTGCTCTGTGCGGCATTCTCGCTTTCTGCACCGCCTATGCCGATCAGCACAGAATATGTCTTACTCCCTTCAGCTTCGATCGTTTCGTCTATCCAGTTCCACGAACATGCAGAGTCCATTCTCTCATATGGTACCCGCTGGTCATCTGTATAGAAAACGGCGCTTTCTTTATTTCCACCCCAATAAAAGTTGTCATCAGAGGAGTATGGCCCATACCAGAAATTATCAACCGCAGTCACGCCTTCATAGCCTCTGCCGAAGAAGTTGAATTGAGCATACTCTCCGTTAGAACTCTGATCGCTCGATTTAGCAGAAACCATTTTAAACCCGCCGTGATTATCAAAGAGGGAAATCCCTGCCGCATCATCCGCACCGATTTGGACATCGGAGCCGGTTCCTAGGGAAAATGTCACAGTCTCATTCGAAGTGTTTGCAACGGTATAGCATATTTGCAGCGTTTTCCCACTGTTGGTAAAGGCAAAATCGATACCAACATTCAAACCCGTATCTGAAACTGTGTACCCATTGTCAACGGAAGAAACTGCTTGCACAAATTTTGAAGAATCAGCAATTTTGATGTAGGTATAGTAGCCACTACTATCGTAAGTTGTTTGTTTCCATTCGCCACCAAATTTTCCATAAATATCAAAAGTATAATCATCATATGCATCATTATTATAACGATACGCCATAATTCCGTTGCTGTCAGTGATGAATTCTTTGCCACCGATCGTAACTGTATGACCTGTGGCTGCAGCAACAGGCATCGTTGATACAGGCAGAAGTCCCCCCGCAATACAGATTGCCAGTAGTAGGCCAAAAATTCTTCGCTTCATGTTCATAATAATCCTTCCTCCTTGAATTCTTAAAAATTGTGTATTGTCTGTGTGGCAAATTCAATCTCCGTCTGCTCCCGTTCTTGACAGGATAATACATTTTTAATATAACAAGTATAAATCGAACATTGATGTTCGATTCAAGTGCTTTTTAATACCTTTTCAAAAAAGTTTTCTGAGAGGAATTTACAAAGATATGGATCAAACAGACAAGAATTTGTTTCAGATAGGAGAAGTCACCAAAGCGCTCGGTGTAACCCGCAGGATGCTGATCAACTACGAGGAACTTGGCCTGCTGACCCCCGCCGTCAGGCACGATAACCGCGGCTTCCGGTATTATTCCGCCGACAACATGGTACACATCCGCATCATCAGAACCCTGCAGGATCTTGGACTTTCACTGCCGGAAATCCGAAGTTATTTTGACGATACGACGCATCTGGATGAGCAGATAAGCCGTTTGATTCTGCTGCGCAGCCAGCTTAACCAATATATCGCACAGTTGCAGCTCCGCCAGATACATCCCTCTGATCCAGAAGTCCGCCATGTTACCTTACCGGAATTTACCGCCTTCTGCCGTGATTTCCACGGTGCAGATTTGGAAAGAAAGACAGCAGAACTTCGTCAGACATATATTCATACCGTAAAACATTATCAGATAGATTTGCATAACAGAATGTGCATTCAGATACCCATTGATTCCGGTTTGGATGGGACATATATAGTTCCTGTCATACCGGACAGCAAAGGGAAAGACATCCGCACCTTTCCGCAGGTGTCGGCAATCTGCATCTACTACCGTGGTGCCTATGAAAATTTTCCGGCTGTTCATGCACGGCTGCTGGAATATGCCAGGACTAACGGCATGACGCCGCATGGATATTTCCGCAACATTTACATGGAGGGACCGCCCACACACGGTACCAACAAGGATGCCTATATCACGCAGGTTGCTCTGCCTATCAAATTTGTTGAGTATAAATAAGAGCAAACCGTTAATCAGTGCGACTAACGGCTTGCTCTCTGTTTATCCTATTCGGTTGTTCCTTTCCGCCATTACGACTTCACGCTACCCGATGCGAGGAGGAGCCGTACTGCGACTACTTCAACAGAGTGTATCATGTAAAAGCAGCACAGAAATCCTCTGACAATCTGCTTTTCTCCGCAAGAAGTGGGATTAACATGGCAAAATAAGAACTCCAGCGTCTTAACAAGTTGGTGTCTCCTCTTATCCTGCAAAGACTATTTTTGATCCATGTGTCTGTCTATGTGAAAAATCTTTCAAATCCTATTTTTCACCCCCCTTTTTTCTCTAAACTGCCTCTTCCTTTTTCATTCAACCCAGTTGAAATTGTACGGAACAGCACAAGGTTCTTTGTAACGCTTTTCGGTGTCAAAAATGCCTGTTTCAAGGCGTTTTCAGAACATAAAATAGGCGTTACATTGCTTGGCTGTAAATCAACTCGGCATTAACGATTTCTCTTGCCCTTGCCTGTATCTCATTCATTTTGCCAACCCAAAGCATAGCGTTTTCTGCTTTCAGCTTTTCGGTCACTTTTTCCTTTAAGATTGAAATAAGTACTGTTTTAAATGTTATAAAACATGTGAAATGACAGTTTATAATATTCTCTCTTAAATGTATAATTGGTTTTAACTGAATCATG
>CBCSVZ010000125.1:0-4260 GCA_965143695.1 uncultured Oscillospiraceae bacterium | reverse complement strand
TGTACAGGTACTGCATATCTCTTCTTTCGATTCTTGCAGGCTCAAATTTGTCTGTAGGGTTGAAAGATCTTTCAACAATGGAACCTGTAATAACATTTTTATACTTTGTTCTTACAAAAGCAGCGCCTTTCCCCGGCTTAACATGCTGAAATTCGATTACCTGGTAAACACCGCCGTCCATTTCAAATGTCATGCCGTTTCTAAAATCTCCTGCTGATATCATATAGTATACCTCCAAAACCAGTTTCTAAACATTCCAGTCCATTATAACCTATATTTTACCTTCGTACAAGTCATTTTTCGGAAAAGAGGGAAATATACTTGGAAATGTAGGGACAAGGAGGTGAGACGGTGTGAAAAAAGAGCGGGTGAAAGCGGAAATATTGGACAGACTGCCGGGACCTACGGGGGAAACGCTGCTTCGGCTCTATCATTCCGATTCTCAGGGTAACATATTCGAGCATCTGAAGGAAATCCGAATCAGAGCCTACCAACCGCTGCTGCTGGTTACCGATACCGAAGAGATCGCTCCGGGCAGGGAACCGGATGCGGCGGAGCTTACGGAGCTTCTGCAAAGTCTGTGCAAAAATTCCATGTATGCCTTTGAGACCAGCATCAGGGAAGGCTTTGTTACCATAGAAGGCGGGCACAGAATCGGTCTTGCGGGCAGATATATTGAAGGAAAGGGAATCGTGGATATCGGGAGCCTCAATATCAGAATATCCTGTGAAATCAAAGGCTGCGCCAACGGGATCTTACCTTCTATAAAGAGAGATAAAAAAGATATTTACAATACCCTGATCCTGTCCCCGCCCTGCTGCGGTAAGACTACAATGCTGAGAGACCTTGCAAGAAGTCTTTCCTGGAGTGGCTTTAATGTGGGCGTAGTGGACGAGCGTTCGGAAATAGCGGGTTCCTACATGGGGGTCTCCGCAAACGATATGGGTCCCCGATGTGATATTTATGATACATGTCCGAAAAGTACAGGCATATATATGATGTTGAGGGCCATGTCTCCGGATGTGATTGTCACCGATGAGATCGGGGGCAGCCGGGATATCGATGCGCTCCGACAGGCCTCCTGGGCAGGAGTCCGGCTGATCGCCTCCTGTCATGGCTTTGGGGAAGCCGATATCAGCAACTCCGGCTTAAGAGAAATTTTCGACAAGGTAGTCGTGCTCAGCTCAAGGAACGGGCCGGGTACGGTGGAAAGGATCGTGCAGACGTAACATGAGTATGACAATCATATTAAAAGGAGCAGCGGCATTGCTGCTGGCGGGTTCCGGTTATTTTTTCGGCAAGAGTATGGACAGAAAGCTGAAGGACAGGACAGAGGTGCTTCAGAATCTGTCCGAATCGGTCATTTACCTGAAAAGTAAAATCTGCCAGGAGGCCTATACCTTGCCGGAGGCCATGTCCGCCACTTCGGCAAAATTCTGTGATTATCCGGATTCTGTGTATGAAAGGACTGCCTACTATATGGTTTCGGAGGGTATGGACGGGCAGCAGGCCTGGAACAGAGCCTGCGAATGCTGTGCCGAAAGCCGGATCCTGGGATCGGGGGGGACGGAATTGCTGAAGACCGCCGGAGGACTGTTAGGCTGCGGAGACAGGGAGATGCAGAAGGAGAATTTAAATATTTTTGCCGAAAGTCTGAACAAGGCCTGTATCAGCGCGGAAGCAAAGGAACAGAAGGACGGGAAGCTGTACATAAAATTGGGACTGGCTGCGGGCTGTATCGCTGCCATTTTACTTTGGTAGAGGAAAGGATAGGGCCTATGAACATTGACCTGGTTTTCAAAATCGCGGCAGTTGGGATCATTGTTGCCATACTGAATTCCTTGCTGTCCAACTCCGGCAGGGACGAGCAGGCACTGATGGTGACAATTGCGGGGCTGGTAGTTGTGTTGCTTGTGATCGCCCAGGAGATCTTTGCACTCTTTGAAACCCTGAAGAACCTGTTTCGTATTTAAGGCGGTGTGATATGACGATGATTCTGAAGGTTTCCATAGCGGCTGTGCTTGTGGCCGCGGTGGGACTGCTTATAAGAAGCGTGCGGCCGGAACTGACGGTTCCTGTATCGGTTGCCGCCGTAGTGGTGACGGCGATCGCTATTTTACCGGAAATCTCACAGTCTGTGGAGCTCACCAGAAGCTTTACAGACAACGAGCATATTGAAACAGTACTGAAAATCATGGGGATCGCTTATATAACGCATTTTACCTCGGATATCTGCCGGGGCGCGGGGGAAAATGCGCTGGCAGGAGGAGTGGAGCTCACGGGAAAGCTGACGGTAATGCTCCTGTCTCTGCCTTTGGCTACGCGGCTGCTGAATATGATCGAGACCCTGGTGTAAAGGAGGTGCAGAAAATGGAACAGGGACTGTGGGAGCTTGCGGATATTCTGGGAGAGTACGGAGAGCAGCTTGAGCTCCTGCCTTCTCCCAGAGAAGCAATCGAAGCGGCAATGAGCGGCAACTTTGAGTTTTCCCTGAAGGGGTTTCTGCTGGGGGTATTGAAAGCGTTATTTACGGCATTGTCGGACAATGCGCTGCCCATGGGAGCGATCGTTGCCGTGGCCTTTGCCTGCGCCTTGTGTATGACAGCTGCGGACTGTGATTTGCCGCCCTGGTCCAACTCCCTGATGATCGCCATGGGGATCGCCCTGTCTGTCCCCTGTGCGGCAGCTTTTACGGAGGTGATCTCTTCTGCCTCGGGATTCTTTTCGGACTTAGAAGCGCTGAATCTGAGTATTGTACCTGCTTTGGCGGCTGTGGCGGTACCGGTGCAGAGCGGCGTGTTTTTGCTGGCGGCCCAGATTCTGGCACAGCTTATGAAAAATGTCTTTCTGCCGGGGGCGGTCATATACGGCGTTCTGGGCTTCAGCGGTTCCTTCAACGAGAAATTCGGACTGCGCAAGGTAGGAGAAGCCGTGAAGAGCTGCTATAACTGGGGGCTGGGACTGGTCATGCTGGTATTCTCCGCGGTAACGGCCGGAGCGGGCATTGTGTCCGGGACCTCTGTGTCTCTGGCGGTCAAGACGGTAAAATACACGGCCGGCTCTGCGGTACCGGTAGTGGGCCGCTATCTTTCGGAATCTGCTGAGCTGGTGGCCTCCGGCGCCGCGCTGGTCAAGAGCGCTGCGGGTGTGGGCTGCTGTGTTGCTTTGGCAGGGGTGTGTCTGATTCCCTTCCTTAAAATGTTCGCTTTTATGCTGCTGTTTAAGCTGACCGCTATTCTGATAAAGCCGGTTTTGGACGGAAGGCTGTGTGCGGTTGTCGATACGGTGGGAGAGGCTGTCTCTATGATGATGGGCGCAGTAGCCTTAATGGGAGTATTCTCTTTTATCAGTGTTGCCATTATTGTAGGCGCGGGGGTGAGCGGACTGTGAAGACGTGGCTGATCGGGATCATTTCTGCTTCGGTACTGCTTTCCATGGTGGCCGCACTGCTTCCGGAGAACGGCGTGAAACGTTCTGCGATGACAGCCCTGGGCTTTCTGTTTATGCTGGTACTGGCATCCCCTGTGATCAGTGCGATCAATAAAGGCTTTTCCTATGACGCGATTCTTGCGGAGAGCATCAGTCAGGCAGACAGCATGGGTACCGAGGTGTATATTGCAAATGTAGTAGAAAGCTACAGGCAGAAGCTTTCGCAGCAGTGTATGGAGGCCCTCCGTGATTTACAGGGGTACGAAGCCCGGTGTGTAGAGGTACAGGTAGTGGAAGACGCGGATATGGGAAATTTCGGGCAGATCACAGAGGTAAAATGTATCCTCACCGGTCGAAAGGCGGATTCTGCTGTCAAATCGGGGATTGATGAAATCGTTATTGATTTACACGGTATTCATATAGGAGATTCTGAGGAGGCAGAAAGCTATAACAGGGAGACGGAGCAAGAGGTACAGGAGATTTTATCCGGATTGCTGGGGATCGAAAGGGAGGTAATTTATGTGGTTTATCAATAAAATTAAGGAAAATAAGCTTCCGTTTATCATGCTTGCCATAGGAATGCTTCTGTTTACGGTACTGTTTCTTGCGGACAGAGCAACCGATACGAAGGCGGAGAAGGAGGAAGCTGTCATAGAGGAGACGCAGCAAACTGCGCCTGAGGCCGGGGAGTACGCCCGGAAGATTGAGCAGAAGCTGGAATCGGTCCTGTCCTGTACAGCAGGGGTGGGGAAGGTCAATGTGGTCGTTTCTCTGGAGGATTACGGAGAAATATATCCTTTTACAGAGGAGAACTCCTCCTCTGACGGCAGC